>JAEUJH010000374.1 GCA_016794825.1 Gemmatimonadota bacterium | reverse complement strand
GTGACCGATCCGGTGGCCGACCTCCCGACCCGGCCGCCGTTCCGGATGGCCACCAAGGCCGGGGCGGGCACCGCCTCGTTCATCCAGCGGTCGAAGGTGGTCATCAACACCAATGGCGACGAGCAGGAGGCCACCTCGATCAGCACCTGGAGCCTCGGCGCCAAGGGCGATCAGCTGGAGGGAACGATCGACCGGAAGATCGAAGGCCACGACGGGCCCGGCGGGGGCGCTCAGCCGGTGACGGGCAAGCGAGTGAAGGGCTGAACGAACTACCAGTCCACTACCACCCCGATGCCGCGCCGCTCGGCTTCCTGCAGCACGAAGTCCGCCGACACCAGGTCCTCCGAGACCATGCCGAGCGACTTGAAGAGCGTGATGTCCTGGTCGCTGGTCCGGCCGGCCACCTTGCCAGTCAGCACCTCGCCGATCGACCCGACGATGTGATCGTCGGTGACCAGCCCGGCCTCCTTGGCGCGGCGGAAATCGCCGGCCAGGGCCAGGGCGCTGTCCTTGAAGTCGACGAACAGCCGCGATCGGGCCACCGTTTCGTTGTCGATCTCCGAGGTCGTGGGAATGCTCGAGCCGACCACGTTGAGGTGGTGCCCCGGACGGAGCCACCGGGCCTCGAAATAGGGCTCCTTGGCGGCCGTGGTGGTGCAGAGAATGTCGGCCGCGGCCGCTTCTTGCGGCGTCGAGACTGCCACGATGGGAAACTTGTGATGGGCCTGCTCCGCCGCGCAGAAGGCCTTGGCCTTCTCGAAGTCCCGCCCCCAGACGAAGGCCTTCTCGATCCGGCGGACCACCGGAATGGCCTCGAGGTGGGTGTGGGCCTGCTCGCCGTAGCCGAAGATGCCGAGGGTCCGGGCGTCCTTCCGAGCCAGCGCATCGGTGGCGGCGCCAGTGGCGGCGGCGGTCCGGAGGGCGGTCACCTCGCGGCCGTCGAGAATGGCTCGGGGCGAACCGTTGGCGGCGTCGAACAGCACGACGACGCCCTGATGGGAGCCGAGGTTGGTGCCGAAATTTCCGGGGAAGACGGCAATGACCTTGATGCCGAACCACTCCGGATCGGCCACGTAGCCCGGCATCATGCTCATCAGGCCGCGCTTGTCCGGATGCCAGACGGCCTGGCGGATGGGCTGAATGGTGCCGCCTTCGGTGGCAACCAGGGTCATGGCCCGGCGCATCAGGTCGACGCAACGGTCCACGGGCAGGAGGGTTCGAACGGCTTCGGCGTTGAGGAGTCGGATCGGCATGAGGATTCTGGCGGCAAGAGGATCGAGTGACGGTTCGATCCCAACTTAGGTCGGGCACGCCTGGTCCACTAGTCGCCGCCCACCACGCCTCGGAAGACGGCGCCGAGATCGACGCGGAGCGGCCGCCCGGTGCCCGGCTCGCGCCACTCGACCGATCCCTGGCACACCAGCTCCGGAGCCCCGTCCAACCGGGATACGGAGACCTGATGGCGGAGCAGGTCGACCAGCCAGACCTCCCGAACCCCGCTCGCGAGATAGGCGTCGCGTTTGTAGGTCCGATCGTACAGGCGCGACCCCCGGCCCGACACTTCGATGGCGAGCCACCGGTCCTGAACGTCGGTCCAGTCCTCCCAGCGCGGAGGCAGGACCCCGACCAGCACGTCGGGTTCGAGGCGGGACGCGTCGTCGATCGGCACGACGCCGGGGCTCCAGACACCCACGTCGGGCCGGCCGGCCAGGAAGACGCTGAGCGCCACGGTGAGCCGCTGCGCCACCGTCTGGTGCGGAAGCCCGGGCCCCGGGGTCACGAACAGGACCCCGTCCAGCACCTCGTAGCGGTTCCCGTCGTCGGGAAGCGCGTCGATCTCGGCGACCGTAAAGCGGCGGAGGGTGACCGGCATGACCATAGTATCGCGCCTCGGCGTCGGGGTCGGCAACTCGGCATGCCCCAACATCCGGGTTAGCGGACGATGGTCGTAACCGGAATACCGCTCCGGATGACCGATTGGCCGGGGGAATCTCCCGGATTGACCGGCAACCCGACATCTTTGCTGCCGATGGCCGACCCGGGTTCCCACGAAACCGCCTTCGCGACCAGCCGAGGCCTGATCCGCCCCAAGCCCCGAGCCCACCGGATGGTCACTGGGCTCGTGCTGGCCGCCGGGCTCGGCACCGCCTGCACCACCGGCCCCGATCTCGACGCGCCCAACGCCATCGTCATCGAGGACCCGGCCAGCCGCCTCGGTCCGTTTCACGGGCTCATCACCGATCTCGT
>JAEUJH010000332.1 GCA_016794825.1 Gemmatimonadota bacterium | reverse complement strand
GGGACCTTGCCCTCGAGGATGGCCACCAGGCGGGCGGCATCGATGTTCCCGCCCGACACCACGCACACGGTCTTTCGCCCCTCGGCGGCGCGGGCGCGGGCCGCGGCCAGCGCCAAAGCCCCCGCACCCTCGGCAATGACTCGAGTCCGTTCCGCCAGGGCCCGCACGGCAGCCGCGGTTTCCTCGACGCTGACCGTCACGGCCCCGGCCAACAGGTTCCGCGCCAGGGGCCACATCTCGTCCAGCACCGATCGTCCGCCGGCGCCGTCGATGAAGGTGGCCCGATAGTCGACGGGCGTCGGGCGGCCTGCCGCGAGCGAGGCGGCGAGCGGCGCCGCCGTCTCCGGCTCGACGGCCACGACTTGGGCTCGAGGCGCCGCCCCACGTAACGCCGCGGCGATCCCGCAGGACAACCCGCCGCCACCATACGGGGCATAGACGAGATCGACGTCGGGCAGGTCCTCGGCGATCTCGGCGCCGATCGACGCGTTGCCGGCAATGACCGCTGGATCCGAAACCGGATGGACGAAGAACCCCTCCATCCCGTCGAAGCGACGTTCCATCAGGACCCGCCACCACCGCTCGAACGGCACCTTGACCACCGAGGCGCCGAGCCGCTCGATGGCGGTGAGCTTGGTGGCGGGGGCATGGTCAGGCACCACGACGGCGCACGGTACGCCCAGTTCCCGGGCGCACCACGCCACCCCCTGCGCCATGTTGCCGGCGCTGGCCGTGTAGACCCCGCCCGCGAGCGCGCCCGCTGGAGCGGCCAGCATGGCGTTCCGAGCGCCCCGGATCTTGAACGACCCGATCGGCTGCAGCGTCTCCAGCTTGAGCCAGACCTGCCCGGGCCCGTCGACCCAACGAATCAGGGGAGTGCGTACCGCCCCTCCCCCGATCCGAGTCCGCGCCGCGGCGATCTCGTCCGCCGTGGGGATCCGCACCGCTAGTTGCCGCCCGCCTTGACGCTCGGCGCGGTGTCGTCGAGCGGGATCTTGACCTCCTCGCCGAAGAGGTACTTCCCGAACCAGCGCCAGTTGTGCCACACCGCCGCCAGCTGCTCCTTGGGCTTGTTGATTCCGTGGCCAAAGCCCCGGTAGATCACCAACTCGGTCGGGACCCGCTGATCGAGCAGCCCCTGATGCAGCTCATATGCGTTCTGGATCGGGACCCGGAGGTCGAACTGGCCGTGCTGAATCAGGGTCGGCGTCCGGGCCTGCTTGATGGCCGTCATCGGCGACGTCTTCTGGTAGATCGCCATGTCGTCCCACGGCGTCGCCTTGAGGTACTGCCGGGTGAACGGATAGATGTCGGTGGTGACGTAGTAGCTCACCCAGTTGGAAATCCCGGCTCCCACCGAAATGGCCTTGAACCGATTGGTGTTGGTGGTGAGGAAGGCGGAGATGTACCCGCCCTGGCTCCAACCCATGGCGCCCATCCGGGCCGTGTCGACCACGCCCTGCTTGATCAGATGGTCGACCCCCGACATCACGTCCCACATGTCACCGACACCGAGATTGCGGACGTTGAGCGACCGGAACTTCTCGCCGTAGCCGGCCGAGCCCCGGTAGTTGGGCCGGAGGACCAGAGCGCCCTTGGCGACCCACTGCGGAATCGGATAGACGTAGAAGGGCACGGGTTGCGGCATGTCGATCCCGGTCGGCCCGCCGTGGATCACCACCAGCAGGGGGTACTTCCGCGTCGGATCGAAGTCCCGCGGCTTGTGGAGCACACCTTCGATCGGGGTCCCGTCCCGACTCTGCCAGCGGACCACCTCGTTGCTCCCGAGGTTCCAGGAACCGATCTGGGCGGTAAGGTCGGTCAGCTTTTCCGGGTTGCCCGTCCCGTCGCTCCGATACAGCTCGGACAGCGACATCCCGTCCTTCTGTGCCACCATGGCCCACCACTTCCCGTCCGGACTGGTCGCGACGCCGTTGAGCGCCATGAACGGCGACGGCCGGACCCACTCGGCTCGGCCGGTTTCCGGATCGACCCGGACCATCCCGGAGCTGGTCTTGTCGAGGGCTCCGAACCAGAGGCCCCGGGGAGTCCAGGTAACCTGGTTGATCATCTCGTCGAAATCGGCCGCGAGCCGCGTCGGCGTGCCGCCGGTGGCGGCAACCCGGGCCAGCTGGTTGTTCCGGTAGAAGTTCGAGATCGTGTCGCCCGCGGCGGTGGTGAACGCGATCCACTGCCCGTCGGGCGACCAGACCGGCGACCCGTCCGCGCCAGGGCGAGCCACCAGCGGCGTGACCCGCCGGGTCGCCACGTCGACGATGGAGATGTCGGCCGTGTGCATCGAGTGGATCAACGGATCGCGACGATGGTCGAACGCGATCCGGGTCCCGTCCGGCGACCAGGCGAACTGGCCCACCGTGTAGCTCGACCCCTCGGTCAGCCGAGTCGGCTTCGGCATCGAGGCGGAGTCGCCGGTCCACCGCGACGGCGTCATCTCGAGCACCCAGAGATGGGCCATCCGGTCTTCGCGATCCTCGAGGTAGAAGTCGCCGTAGAGACGCTTGGTCTTGGCGGCATCCTCGCTCTCGGGCTCGGTGACCTGGAGCGCCACCCGATCGCCCGTGGGCGACCACCGATAGTCGGCGACGCCGTCCTTCAGGAACGTGACCTTGGTGGCCTCGCCGCCCGCCGCGCCGATCACGTAGAGCTGCTGGCGATCGCCCCGATCGGCCAGGAACGCGATCCACCGGCCGTCCGGCGACCATCGCGGCGCCGAGCTGCTGCCCTTGGGAGTCCGGGTCAACTGGATCGTGCCCTGCCCCTCGCGCCAGAGCCAGATCTCCGAGTCGAACCGGTTCTCCGACCATTCCACCGTCCGGAGCGTATACGCCACCGCCCGCCCGTCGGGCGCAATGGCCGGCGATCCGACCGACTGGAGATTGATGACATCCCGGAACGACGGCCCGGGCACCTGCGCCGACAATCCTTCGACCACGGCCGCGAGGCCGGCGACGACGACCAGAGTACGCATCACGGTTCCTTCCTGGAGAAGCGGTAGGTCGCAATCCCGATCGCTTCGATCTTGCCGCCTTTGGCCACCGAAAACGTCAGGTCGTTGCCCGAGGTGAGACCGGTCACCTTGAGCGAGTCGGAGAACACGATCTCTTCCTTGGGCATGATGCCGTCCGCCGTCACGAAGAGCCGGCTGCCCTCGCGGGTAACCTGGAAGGTGGCTGGGAACGGAACCGTGCCCGAGTACGTCCCCACGAAACGATCGAGGGCGGTCGAATCCACCGAGAGCGCGGTGATCTCGCGGGGACCGTACTCCGGCCACTGATACTGAGCCGCGATGGCCAGGAGAATCTCCCGGGCCAGGGTCCCGCCGTTGTCGCCATTGGTCATGACCGCGGCGCCCCGCCCCAGTTCCGGGAAGTAGATCACCTCGCACCGGAACCCTTCGTTGGCGCCCCCGTGGCCGAAGTGGAACGCCCGCCCGCTGCCCTCGAGCATCGGCCCGAGCCCCGCCGGGGCCTTCTGGACCGTCAGCATCTGGGTCGCCATGGCCTGGGAGAGGACCGCGGTCGACCGGCCGGCTCGCGCGTCGGTGATGGCCATGGCCCACTTCAACAGATCGGTCGGCGTCGTCCACAGACCCGCCGCGCCCTGCTCCGGATAGGTGTGCCACCGACCCGGAACCAGCCGCCCATCGGCCTTGTGACCGGCCGCCTCCTGCCCTCGAAGCGCCGCCGCGAGCGGCTGTTCGTAGCTGCTGCGCGTCATCCCGATGGGATCGAGCACCAGCCGCTTGACCACCGCGGCGTACGGCTCACCGGTCACGTCCATCACCGCCAGCTGCATGACGGTGGTGCCCCCGCCGGAATAGCGCCAGATCGCGCCTGGCAGGGTATCGACCCGGACCGGCCCGGTGTTGGCGGGCTTCCGACCGTCGAGTACGTCGACCACCGACGGGATCGAATCGCCGGCCGCGTATCCAGGGAAACCGTGCACCGTCAGTCCGGCGTTGTGCGAGGCGATCCGCCGGAGGGTGACCTTTTCCTTTGCGGTGAACTTGTTGTCCGGGACCTTCCAGCTGGTCAGGAAGTCGTTGACCGGGCGGTCGAGGTCGAGCTTCCCTTCCTCGACCAGCCGGAGCATGGCCGTCGCGCCGACCGGCTTCGAAATCGAGGCCGCCTGGAACAGCGTCTCGGCCGTGACCGAATCGGTCCCGCCGGTTTCCTTGACGCCGTACCCCCGGGCCCACACGATCCGCCCGCTGTCCACCACCGCGATCGACACGCCCGGCACGTGATGGTGCGCCATCCGGTCGGAAATGGTGAAGGTGACCGGCGCCGCTCCCTTGACCACGATGCCGGGCCGGAGCGCGCCGGCGACGAGGGCGGCGGGGTCGCTGGCTTGGCCGGCCGGCGGAGCGGCCTGGCCGGCGCAACCGAGGGACAGGACCAGCAGCGGCCACGGGAACGAACGGCGCATCGGAACTCCTCCTGATTGGAAACGGCAGGCTTGGTCTGAAGGTAGGGCGCGAAACGGCCCGACGCCACGTTCTAACGGCGGCGGCGGTGCGGCGGTTTCGGAATCCGGCCCTTGTTCTTGCGATGACGATGCGGGTGGACCTTGGCCGACGGTTTTCGCAACAGCGCGCCCAGCATCTCGAGCGATTCGGCCTCGAGCGGCGGCTCGCCCCCTCGAACCACCTGAAACCGGACCGGTCGGTCGAACGGGGGCAGCTGGTCCTCGCGGAGCCGGCGCGCCTGGCCCTCGCGGAGCCGGATCCGGACGATCCCGCGGCCCCGGTCGATGTCGTACTCGAGGGCCGTGGCGTCTCCCAGCAAATGGACGGTGCCGGGCAGCGCGTCGAGCCGCACCCGGGTCGGCAGATCGACGTGATCCGCGGGGTCGAGTTCCAGGCGGCGAGCCTGGAACTCCGCCCAACTGCTCACCCCCTCGAGCTGCGCGCCGATCGCCGCGCGGACCCGCTCGGGGCTGGCGCCCTCCGCCGATCCGCCCGACCGCCGCCAGTATTCGTCGAGTTCCCGAACCGCCCGTCGAACCCGGCCGTGGTCGGGATGGACCGCCGACCCGTCGATGAGGCCCTCGATCATGGCCTCGACCGCGGCGGGCCGGAGCTCGGCGGGGATCGGTCCCGACAGCGGCTCCTCGATCGTGTCGAGTTCGAACCCGAAGTAGGTCAGGGTGTGCATGACCATCAGGGTCTGGTGCTTCCGCGGTCCGGCCACCTCCACCCGCCGGCGTTCCCGACGGGCAAACCGCCGGACCAGCTCGTACGGAATCGTGGTCCCGTCGATCGAGGCCCTCGGCGTTCCGAACCGGTCGGCAAAGAACCGGAGCACCCCGGCCACCGCGCCCCACCCGCCGGCCTGAGACGTCTTCCCGACTCGCGCCTCCTGACCATCGGCCGTGTGCTCGTCGATGACGAGATCGAACGGCATGACCCGCGCCACCAGCTCGACGAATCGCTGTCGCAGCTCCTTGCTGACGTACGGAAGCCCCCGCGGCAAGTGCAGTTCCAGCGAGCGATACACGGAGGCCATGCCCATCGCCGCGTCCTCGATGGCCTTGACCAGGACCCCGCGCTCCTCGGCCCACTCGACGATCCCTTCCTCGAACACGTGCCGCTCCAGCCGGTAGACCTCGCCCACCGCGCCGAACCGATTCACCGCCTCGGCGTAGAGATTGTACGCGGTCAGGTGGTCGCTCCCGGCAATCGCGACGCCCCGGAGATCGCGATCCTCCCGCGTCATCCGATGGAGCGAATCGATGTTCGACGCGACCGCCAGGATCGGGACCAGTTCGGGTTCGGCCTGGACCAGCAGCTCACCCCACGCCCGCTCCACCGGCATGGCCTCGACCTCGCGCCCGAAGTCGGTCAGCCGGCCGTTGGCCACCAGGCCACGGTCCGTGAGCCGGGTCAGCGCTTTCCGGTAAGCCGTTCGGTCGAGCGGGACGGGCAGGTCGAGATCGCCGGCGTCGACGCCAAGGGCCGCGCAGGTCAGCGCCACCCGCTCGGCGTCGCCGGCCAGCTGGAAATCGGGCGGCGTCGGTCGGAGATCGTCGAACCGCAGCGGTCGATCCGACAGGATCGTGACCTCGCCCCGCGCCACCCGGCCGTGGACCCGCCCCGCCATCTGGAGAATTTCGTTGGCGCCGAGATAGAGCCGATGGAGGACGTTGCGACCGCGATCGACGACGTTGCCGTAGCGGGCGTCGTAGATCACCACCGTATCGAGCCCGGGCACGTTGATCGCCGACTGACCCGCCGCCGTCATCGCGAGCAGGAACGGCTTGGTCACCTGCCCCTCGAGAAACGGCCGGATCACCCGGATCGGCTCGCCGCCGTGATAGAAGGCCGCGTTGAGCTTGTTCCACTTGGCGCCCAACTCACCCGCCAGCCGCTCGACCTCGGCCCGGGTCGGCACGAACACGGCCACGCCCCGGCCCTCGCGGATGTACCGGCGGATGCACCGTTCGTCGAGATATTCGCCGACATCCTTGGCGATCACCTCGACCCGGGCCTTGAGCCGGGGATCGAAGGCCGAGGTTTCGAGGACGTGATCGCTCTTGAGGTACGAGGCGTAGAAGGCCGGGTCGACGGTGGCCGACAGCCAGATGAACCGGCATCCCGCCCGCTTGCCGAGCGCCAGACAGAGTTCCAGCTCGGCGGAGGTCTGGTGGATCTCGTCGACCACCAGGGTGTCGCGGCCGGTGATCAGGTCGTCCTGGAACCACCGCCGGGCGATGCCAGTCGTGACGACCACGACGTTCCACGACGGGGTTTCGGGGGTCGCCTCCCGTTCCCGATTCACCACCCCGTAGCGGAGGCTCTCGCCCAGCAGCGCCTGCGCGATCGGCCGGATCGACAGGGTCTTACCGGTCCCGGTCCCGGCCACGATCCCGAACGCCTTGCCCGCGCCGGCCCACCGGACCAGCTCGTCACCGTGCTCTCGCGTCAACACGGTGTCGATCTCGGTGCCGAGGGCCAGTTCGATCGTCTCGCACGCGGCCCGGGTCGGGGCGATGACGATGACCCGCCCCCGCGGGTGCGACGCGTTCCGATAGGCGCTCGGATCGACCGGGAGGTGGTGATCGCGACTTGGGTGCATGACGGAGTCCGGAGCTGGCCTGCGAGGGAATCGGTCGGCTGCCGATTCCGCTCGGAGCCTCAGGCGGTCAGGGCCCGCTTGAGCAGCGCGATCTGACCGAGATGGTAGACGTCGTGCTGGAGAATCCCCTCGAGCGTCTGCCATTGCGCAAGACCGGAGCCGGGCGTCGGATTCCGCTCGTCCCGGACCGGGCCATCCAGGGCCGACTCCGAGCTCGCGCGAATCGCGGCGACCAGTTCCTCGTGCGCCGCCGTCAGGTCGGCCAGGGTGGCGCGCCAGGCGGCCCCGTCCCGGCCCGGCAACGCCGGCCAGTCACCGGCCTCCGGCTCGCCGGCGGTCACTCCCCGAAACCGCGCCAGGACCTCCCGCTTCCATCCGGTCATGTGGAGGACCAGCTCCCAGATCGAATGCGCGCCCCGGACCGGCCGGGCCGCCGCCGTTTCGGCGGTGATGCCGTCGAGCACGCCCAGCACCGAGGAGCCGTACCAGGGCTCCCCTCGAAAGGACCGCTCGAGCTGGTCGATCAGGCGCTCGATCCTGGTCACGGCTCGACCTCGACGACCATCTCGATCTCGACCGACAGGTTGCGCGGCAGAGCCGCCATCCCGACGGCGGAGCGGGCGTGCTTGCCGCGATCGCCGAACACCGCGACCATCAAATCGGAGAAGCCGTTGATGACCTCGGGCTGCTGGGCAAAGGAATCGACCGAATTGACCATGCCGAGCACCTTGACGATCCGCCGGACCCGGCCGAGGTCACCGATCTCCGCCTTGAGGGAGGCGAGCAAGTTGATCCCGACGTTCCGGGCGGCCTGGTACCCCTGCTCGACCGTCAGATCCCGGCCGAGCTTGCCGGTGGCCGTCGCGGTCCACGGCTGGGCGGGTCCGTGCCCGGCCAGGAACACCAGGTTCCCGGTCCGGACGGCCGAGACGTAGTTGGCCAGCGGCTTCCCGACCGCGGGCAACGTGATGCCGAGTTCCTTGAGCTTGGCCTCGGGCGACGTCTGGCCAGCGAGGGACGCGACGCCGGACAGGGTGACGGCGGTCGCGAGCAGGAGCGCGCGGGACATCGGTGACGACTCCGGGTTCGAGTGATCCTCTATGGTACACCCGTGCCGTCGAAGTTCCCAATCGAGCGGGCTCCCTGGAGACCAGCCCACCCGAACGACCACGCGGGCCGGCCCGAGGATCGGACCGGCCCGCGCCGGGGTGCTGCGTCAACCAACCGCCGAGACTGGTTCCCTCCGCGGGATCAGGCCGTCGCCTCGCCGATGATCATCCCGGCCCCGACCGTGTTGTTGGTGGCCTCGTCGACCAGGATGAAGCTGCCCGTCGTCCGATTCCGCCGGTACTCGTCGAAGAACAGCGGCACGGTGGTCCGCAGCTGCACCCGGCCCATGTCGTTCATCCCGAGCTGCCGGGCACTTTCGTCGCGCGAGAGGGTGTTCACGTCGAGCCGGTACCGCAGATCCTTCACCATGGCCCGGGCGGTTCGGCTCGTGTGCTTGATGGTGTAGGTCGACTTCGTGGCCATCGGTCGCTCACCGAACCAGCAGACCATGGCCTCGATGTCCTGGCTCACCGTCGGCGCGTTGTGGGGGCGGCAGATCATGTCGCCCCGGCTGATGTCGATCTCGTCCGCCAGCCGGATGGTGACGGACAGCGGCGGGAACGCCTCGGTCAGCGCGCGGCCGCCGAAGTCGATCCCGGCCACCTTGGTGGTGAAGCCCGCCGGGAGCACCAGGACCTCGTCGCCGGGGCGGAAGATCCCGCCCGCCACCTGGCCGGCAAAGCCGCGGTAGTCGTGATGTTCGTTCGACATCGGCCGAACCACGTACTGCACCGGAAACCGGGGATCGATCAGGTTCCGATCCGAGCCGACGTAGAGGTTCTCCAGATGCCAGAGCAGCGTCGGGCCCTTGTACCAGGGCATCTGGGCCGAGTGCGAGGTGACGTTGTCGCCGTTGAGCGCCGAGATCGGAATGAAGGTCAGATCCGCGAACTCGAGCTTGGCGGCAAAATCGGTGAAGTCCTTCTTGATTCGGTCGAAGACGGCCTCGTCGTAGTCGACCAGATCCATCTTGTTGATGCAGACGACCAGATGGCCGACCCGAAGGAGCGACGCGATCACGGCGTGCCGGCGCGACTGCTCCAGCAGGCCCTTCCGGGCATCGACCAGGATCAGGGCCAGGTCGGCGGTCGAGGCGCCGGTGACCATGTTCCGGGTGTACTGCACGTGCCCCGGCGTGTCGGCGATGATGAACTTGCGCTTGGGGGTCGAGAAGTACCGATAGGCCACGTCGATCGTGATGCCCTGCTCCCGCTCGGCCCGAAGCCCGTCGGTCAGGAGCGCCAGATTGACGTAGTCGAAACCGCGGTCGCGGCTGGTGCGCTCGACCGCTTCGAGCTGATCCTCGAAGATCTGCTTGGCGTCGAGGAGGAGGCGGCCGATCAGCGTGCTCTTGCCGTCGTCGACCGAACCCGCCGTCGCGAATCGGAGGAGTTCCATTAGAAGTACCCCTCCTTCTTCCGATCTTCCATGCCGGCCTCGCTGATCCGGTCGTCGGCGCGGGTCGCGCCGCGCTCGGTCAACCGGGACGCCGCCACTTCCTCGATGATCTGCTCCACGGTCCGGGCCGAGGACTCGACGGCGCCGGTGCAGGTCGCGTCGCCGACGGTTCGGAACCGGACCTCCCGCTCCTCCACCACTTCGCCGGCCTGGGCCGACACGAACGACGTCACCGCCAGCCACATCCCGTCGCGCTTGAAGACCGGACGGCGGTGGGCGTAGTAGATCGACGGCACCTCGATGTTCTCGCGGGCGATGTACATCCAGACGTCCATCTCGGTCCAGTTCGACAGCGGGAAGACCCGGATGTGCTCGCCCTTCTTGTGGCGACCGTTGTAGAGCTGCCAGAGCTCGGGCCGCTGGCTCTTGGGATCCCACTGGCCGAACTCGTCGCGGAAGCTGTAGACCCGTTCCTTGGCCCGGGCCTTCTCCTCGTCGCGGCGGCCCCCGCCGAAGACGGCGTCGAACCGGTTCGACTCGATGGCGTCGAGGAGGGTCACGGTCTGGAGCCGGTTCCGGCTCGCCCGCGGGCCGGTCTCCTCGACCGCTCGGCCCGAGTCGATCGACTCCTGGACCGAGGCAACGACCAGCCGGACCCCGGCCTGCGCCACCCGGCGGTCGCGGTACTCGATGACCTCGGAAAAGTTGTGGCCGGTGTCGACGTGCATCACGGGGAACGGCACCCGGGCCGGCGCAAAGGCCTTTTCGGCCAGATGGAGCATCACGATCGAATCCTTGCCCCCGGAAAACAGCAGGACCGGGCGCTCGAACTCCGCGGCGACTTCCCGCATGATGAAGACGGATTCCGCCTCAAGTGCTTCCAGATGAGTGACTTGCGTGCTCATTTCCCGACTTGGCTGAAGAGGGGTGCAACAGAACGCAGCGCCGAGTAGCAAAGGCCGGGCCGCGGACCCTGACCGGCACCGCCGGCGAGGCAAGATAGCAGGGGCGATCGGCTGTCCGGCGCCGGGCCTAATTGCGGAGGTAGTGGATGACCGTGACCGGACGGGCGGCCGGGACGCCGGAGGACATGGGCTTCGGGCCCCGCGCGGGGGCCACCGAAACCGTCGCAACGCCGACCTGGACCCGGCGCCCAACCGGCAAGCCAGCCATGGAGCGGGCGGCGGTCAGAGCCCGAGCCGCGGTTTCCGCCCGGACGACCTCCGCCCGAGCCGCCAACGGACGACTGGTCTGAGCCAGGACGGGCCGAGACCCCACGATCGACGCCACCACCAGGCCGAGGATCACCCCGGGCCAAATGGCCTTGATTCGGGCTTTTTCAGCCCGAAGGACTCCAACAGACCGCCTAGTAATCATACACATGCCATCCACTTCAAGCGATTGCCATTACTGATCTTAAATCGCCCGAAAGAGTGCAATCGGCTGCATTTGTTACAGCCGATTTTCCCTGGCATAACGGTTGCCCTACCCCTCTGTCAGCGGGGAGCGGCCACTCCCCGAGCAGCATCGAGAGCGAACCCGAACAATCCGACAGAGGAGCAGGACAATGCGTTTCTTCACCAAGGTATCGGTCGCCACCGCCATCGGCTTGAGTCTCGCCGGGGCCCTGGAGGCCCAGACCAGCGGCACCATCAACGCCCGGGCGGTCGTCCGCCAGCCGATCACCATCACCGCCGGTCAGGATCTCGACTTCGGGATCGTCCTGCAGGGCTCGCCCCGGACGATCGCGGAGACCGCGGCCGCGGCCGGCCGGTTCGATGCGACCGGTACCGCCAACGCCAACGTTAACGTCAACTTCACCCTGCCGGCCAACCTGGTCAGCGGCGCCAACAACCTGCCGATCGGCAGCTGGACTGGCTGCTACAACCAGGCGGCCGCGGTCAACGCGAGCGGCTGCACCACCATCGCCAACATGAGCGGGACGACCGCCACCACGTTCGGCAACGTGGCCGGCAACGGCCGCCTCTGGGTCTTCGTCGGCGCCACGGTTTCGCCCGCCGCCGCGCAGGCCGTCGGTACCTACACCAACACGGTCACGCTCACGCTGACCTACTTCTGAACTGGCTCGGTCGCGATCGGCTCACGGAGATCCTCATGCCGGCTATCTTCCGGATGTGGCGCCTCGTGAGCCGACGCGCCTCCACCTCCGATGCCCCGTCCCCTCCCCCTCGCCTTCGCCGCCTTGGTCGGCTCGGCCGCGCCCTGTTCGGCGCAGCTGCTGGTGCAGGGGATCCGCGATCTCGACTTCGGACCGGTCATTCAGGGCATCGCCACCTCGGTGCCGCCGACCGATCCGATTCGAAGCGGGCAGTTCTACTTCCGGACGCCGGGACTCGGGACCCGAATTCGAATTCAGTTCACGCTGCCGACCCGGTTGAACGGGCCGGCCGGCGCGCGTCTACCAATCTCCTTCGGGGCCAACGACGCGATGGCCCGGGGCACCGCCCCCGCCAGCGCGCCGGCTTTCTTCAACCCGAACGGGGCCGTCGTCTATCAGATGGTGACCAGTCCCGACGCCAACGTCTGGATCGGGGGCCGGGTGACGCCAGCGGCCAATCAGGCCGTCGGGTCGTACACCAACACCATCGTCATCACGGTCACCATCCTGTGATCCGGGCCGCTGGGACCGCGCTCCTCACGCTGATCGGCCTCGCCACCTCGGCCGCCGCCCAGGGTGTGCTGGTCGCGCCCCACGCGGTGGTGATCGACCACCGGACCCGAAGCGCGGCCATCACTCTGTACAACCCCGGCTCGGAGCCCGCCGAAGTCACCATCGCGACCTTCTTCGGCTATCCGGTCACCGATTCCACCGGCGATTTCGAACTCGCCACTCCGACCGCTCCCGGGGCGCTTCCCTCGGCGGCCGGTTGGGTCGAGGCCTATCCGCGCCGGACCGTCATCGGCCCGCTCGAACGGCAAACCGTTCGACTGCTGGCCCGGACGCCCAACGGACTGGCCGATGGAGAATACTGGACCCGAATCATGATCACCGCCACCGGGGGACGAGCCCCGGTGGTCGTGGATTCGGCCCCGGCCGGCATTCAGGTCGGTCTCAACCTCGAAGTCCGGACCATCATTCCGCTCCAGTATCGGAAGGGCTCGGTCACCACCGGCGCCCAGCTCGAACGGCCTCGCGTCACCCGCGTCGGTGACTCCCTGCTGGTCCGGGCCCGGATGGTCCGCCAGGGGAACGCCGCGTTCGTCGGCACCGCGCGCGGCACACTGGTCGACGCGGGGAACCGCGTCGTCGGGTCGTTCTCGGTCCCGCTCGCGGTCTACACGGAAATCGATCCGCGATTCACGCTGTCGGTGGCGGGGCTCCCGGCCGGTCGATATCGGCTCGTGCTCGAACTCACCGCCGAGCGCGCCGACCTGCCCCCGGAACAGATCCTCAAGGCGTCGCCCTCCTCCACCGACGTCGACGTCGTCCTGCCATGATCGGCGGGGCGGTCCTCCTGGCGGCGAGTCTCGGCGCGCCCGCCCCGCTGCAAGCGGTTGCGCGCGACACTACCGAGCCCGTCATCGTCGAGGTGGCGCTCGGGCGCCTGGCCTCCCGCACGGTACCCAGCTTTCGGCTCGGTGGCACCGCGCTCCTGCCCGTCGGCGCGATCCTCGATCTCGCCGAGGTCCGTATCGTATCGGCCGGGCCGGATCGACTCGCGGCCGTGCTCGAGCCAACCCGGACCGCCATTGCCATCGACGCCACCCGCCGCCTCCTCACCATCGGACGGCTGACTCAGAGCCTCGACTCGACCGAAGTCCTGGCGCAGGACGGCGAGATCTACCTTGCCACCGCGCCGCTCGGTCGGGCCCTGGGCATCGAATGGTCCGTCAACTGGGCGGATCTGACCGTTACCGCCGTCGACCCGGCCGGGCTCCCGGTCGCGGCCCGGATCACCCGCGACTGGCGCCGCCGAATCGAATCCGGATTTGCCGACCCTTCGCTCCCGGTGTTCTCCCTCGGCACCGGACCCCGCCGACCGGTCGACGGCATGGTGCTCGACTATGGCATCTTCGCGCCCACCGGACGGCCGCTGACCGAAGCCGCCTACTCGACCGGCATTGGCCTCGATGTCTTCGGTGGCTCGTTTACCGCGTCGGCCCAGAACCAGGGCGAACCGGGACGGAACCGGATCCGGACCGAAGTGGCGTGGGCCGGGTATTGGCGCCACCGGACCTGGCTGACCCAGGCCCGCATCGGCGACGGCTACACCTCGGGCCCCCGGCCCCGAACGGTCCGCGGGATCAGCATCGGCAACGCTCCCCTGCTCCGTCCCAACGAGATCGGCGAGGTCGCCTTCACGGGCAACCTCGGGCCCGGCTGGCAGATCGAAGCATGGCGGGGCGGGCGGCGCATCGGGTTCGACTCGGTCAACGCGCTGGGCAAGTACTCGATCGACGCCCCGATCGCCTATGGCGAGAATCCGGTCGAGTTCGTGGCGTACGGTCCGTTCGGCGAGGTGCGGCGGTTCAGCCGGGCCTTTCGGGTCGACGGCAACCGGGTCGCCGCTCGGCGGTTCGAGTACGGCCTGAGCCTCGGCGCTTGTCGAACCGAACGGTGCGATGCCACGGTCAACGCCGACGTCCGGTACGGCCTCTCGAACCGGTGGACGGTCCAGGCCGGGCTCGATCACTTTGCCCGGCCCGACTCGGTCGGCAACCTGTTCCACCCCTACGCCGGTGTCGGCGGCTCGGTCGGCAACGCGTTCAGCGTCCAGGCGGAACTCGTGGCCGATGCCATTGCCCGGGCCGGCCTGCGGTACCAGCCCAATGCCGATCTGATCGTCGGCATCGAAGGAACCCGGTTTGCTCGGGGCGTTCGAGCCCCGCTCCTGACGCCGGACGGCCGCACCAGTCAGGTCACGGTCACCGGCTTCTATCGGCCGATGGCGTCACTGGGCAGCTTCTACCTCGACGGCAGTCTCGACCTGGCGACGTCGGCCACCGGCTCGGT
>JAEUJH010000316.1 GCA_016794825.1 Gemmatimonadota bacterium | reverse complement strand
CGCCAGCTGCGGCTGTTCGTGGCCGGGCTCGACTGGTTGAGCCGGCTGCGGCATGGCCGGGGCCTCGCCGGGCTCGACCTCGAGCGACGGGTCGCTTTCCTCCAGCGGTTCGAACGCTCCCCCGCCCTGCTCGTTCGCCGGGGGGTCTGGGGCCTCCGGACCCTGGTCTTCATGGGCTACTACACCCAGGCCGAGGTCATGACGACGGTCGGCTACCGGGCCTCGCCCGAGGGCTGGGCGGCCCGCCGATGAGCGCGCGACTGTACGACGTCGTGATCGTCGGCTCGGGCGCCGGCGGCGGCACCGTGGCGGCGCGCCTGGGCGCGCTGGCGGAGCAAGGCCGGTCGATCCTGGTGCTGGAACAGGGCCCCCGGTTCGAGGATCGGGACTTTACCGGCCGGGAAATCGAGATGGCCGGCGCGCTCTTCGTCGACGGCGGCGGGTTCCTGACCGCCGACGGGACGATGTCGCTGGCGTTTGCGCGGGGCTACGGGGGCTCGACCATCGTCTACACCGGCACGTCGATCCCGGCGCCGGAGCGGGTCATCCGCCGGTGGAACGTGCCCGGCCTCGAGCATGGCGATCTGACCGCCCGGTCGGCTCGGTATGCGGCCGAAAACAACGTCCACCTCCTCGGCGACGACGAACTCAACGAGAACAACCGCCTGTTCGTGACCGGGGCGCGAGCGGCCGGGTTCCATCCCGAGCAGTTTCCCCTCAACCTCAAGGGATGCCGGGGCTCGAGCCTCTGCAACCTCGGCTGCCCCAACGCCGCCAAGCAGGGCACCCATCGGGTGCAGCTCCCGAGCGCCGAGCGAGCCGGGGTGACGGTGGTGACCCGCGCCGAAGTCCTCCGGCTCGGCGAGCGCTGGCTCGACGTGCGGGTCTCGGCGCGCGCCCCCGGCGCCAAGGGGACCGCGGGCGAATGGGAGCCCGGCGACTACCGGATCGAGGCGGGAACCGTGGTGCTCGCGGCCGGCGCGATCGGGACGCCGACACTGCTGCTCCGGTCGGGGCTGGCCGGCCTGCCCCCGCGAGTGGGCCACGGGTTCACCGCTCACCCGGCCCTGATCCTGGTGGCGGAGCATCCGCGGCCGATCGTCAACGACGTGGGCCATCCGAAGAGCTTCTTCCTCGATCGGGCCGAGGCGGACGGGTTCGTGCTCGAGACCTGCATGTACTTCCCGTTCGTCACCGCCAAGAACCTGACCGGCTTCGGCCCGGATCACGAGCGGATGATCCGGGCGTTTCCGCGCCTCCAGATGATCCTGGTCCTGGCCTGCGACCGGGCCACCCCCGACAACCGGGTGACGATCGACCGCTCGGGCCAGCCCGTGGTGCACTACCGGTTCACGCCGGCGGTGGCCGAGTCGCTGGCCCGGGCCACCCGGGCGGCGGGACGGATCTTCTTCGGGGCGGGTGCCGCGCGGATCCATGCCCCGCTGGCCGATCCGCCGGTCATCGAGGCGGCCCAGGCGGGCGCCCTCGATCGGCTGATCGACGCGCGTCACTTCCTGCCCGGCACGGTGTCGGTGGCCTCGGCGCACCTGATGGGCGGCGCGGGCATGGGGCGGACCGAGGCGGACTCGGTCACCGACGGGTGGGGACGGGTCCACGGCCGGCCCTGGCTCCGAGTGGCCGACGCCAGCCTCTTTCCCGACGCACTCGAGATCAACCCGTACCTGACCATCATGGCGCTGGCCGATCGGGTGGCCGACGGCATCCTGGCCGATTGCCGGACGGCTGCCTAACTTCGACGCCCCGTGCCAACCTACTCCGGTGCCCAGCTCGTCGTTCGGGCCCTCCAAGACGAGGGCATCCGATTCACCTTCGGGATTCCCGGCACCCACAACATCGAGCTGTACGACGCCCTCGCCACCGCCGACGGGATCCGGGCCGTCCTGATCACCGACGAGCAGAGCGCCGGTTTCATGGCGGACGCGGTGTGGCGGGCCACCGGCGAGATGGCCTGCGTCAACGTGGTGCCGGGCGCCGGTTTGACCCACGCGTTGTCCGGGATCGCCGAGGCGTATCTCGACGGAATGCCGCTCCTGGTGCTGGGCTGCGGGATCCGGCGGGATACCAGGTACGCCTTCCAGCTCCACGACATCGATCAGCTGGCCATTGCCGCGCCGGTCTGCAAGGGCACCTTCCGGCCGGACACCGGGAGCGACATCTACTCGGCCATCCGCCAGGCCTGCGCGCTGGCGCGGGCCGGAACGCCCGGGCCGGTGATGGTCGAGATCCCGGTCGACCAGTACCTCTTCAAGCACGCGGTCGACCGGTTCGAGGCGCCTCCGCCGATCGAGCCGCCGGTCCCGGCGCCCGAGGCCATTGCCCGCGCGGCGGCCCTCCTGGCCGACCCCGCGGCCCGCCCCCTGCTCTATCTCGGCTGGGGCGCCGCCGGCGCCGGCGCCGACCTGGTGCGCCTGGCCGAAACGTTAGGCAGTCCGGTTGCCACGACCATTACCGGCAAGGGCGTGTTTCCGGAGAGCCATCCGCTCTTCCTCTGGAACGGGTTCGGCGACGCGGCGCCGCCCTTCGTGCGGGACGTGGCGGCGGGCCGGACGGTGACGCTGGCCATCGGCTGCCGGTTCAGCGAGGTCGGCACCGGGAGCTACTCCTGCGTCCCGCGCGGCCCGCTCATCCACGCCGACATCGACCCCGCCGTCTTCGGCCGGAATTTCCCGGCCGAGGTGTCGCTGACCGGCGACGCGCGACTGGTCGTGGCCGCGCTGCTCGAGGCGCTGGCGGGCCAGCCCCCCCGCCGGGATCCGCGAGTCGAGGCCCGGATCGGGGACGGCCGCGCCATGGTGGCGGCCGATCGAACCTCCCGCACCCCCGGCGACCGGGTGACGCCCGCCCGGCTGTTCACCGCGCTGCAGCGGGCCTTCGGCCCCGACACGGTCTACACCACCGACAGCGGCAACGGGACCTTCCTGGCCATGGAGTGCCTGACGCTCGACCGGCCCGGACGGCTGCTCGCGCCGGTGGACTACTCCTGCATGGGCTACGCGGTCCCCGCGGCGATCGGCGCCAAGCTGGCCCGCCCGGAGTCGCCGGTGGTGGCGCTGCCCGGCGATGGCGCGCTCCTGATGACCGGCCTCGAACTCCTGACCGCGGCCAATCAGGGCGCCGCGGTGGCGGTCTTCGTCCTCCGCGATCGGGAGCTGGCCCAGATCGCCCAGTTTCAGCGGACGGCGTTCCATCGGACCATGGCGAGCGCGCTGCCGGACTACGACGTGGCGGGGTTGGCGGAGGCGGTGGGGATCGAGTGGCTCCGGCTCGAGAACGACGCCGGGATCGAGGAGGCGGTGGACTACGCTCGGCGGGTTACCGAAGCCGGACGGCCCGTGGTCGTGGACGTGATGATCGACTATCGGGAGCCGACGTTCTTTACCCGCGGCGTGGTGAAGACCAACCTGGGCCGGCTTCCCCTCAAGGACCGGCTCCGGTTCATCGGCCGGGCCATCGGGCGGCGCTTTACGTCTTGAGGTTGCCGACCGCGCTGGTCAGCCGCTGACCGGCCTCGGCCAGCTCGCCGGCCGACGCGGTGATCTCCTCGGTGGCGGCGTTGAGTTCCTGGGCCGCCGCCGCCATCTCTTCCGCCGACGCCGCGTGCGACTCGACCCCGGTGGCGAGTTCCCGGGTCCGATCGACGATCCCACCGATCAGGGTCCGGACCTCGCTCGCCGCGCGCGACACGCCCCGGGTCCACTCGTCGATGCCCTCCGCCTCCTGGGTAACGCTCTTCAGGCCCTCGACGGCCGCGGTGGCCGCGTCGCGGGCCTGGAGCCCGCCTCGACCCAGGCGGTGCATCCGCTCCCGCGCCGCCCCGACCCGCTCCAGGATGGCCCGGACCGTTTCGCTGGTGGCCTGCGCGGTCTGCGCCGCCTGGGCCGAGAGCTTGCGGACTTCGTCGGCCACGATCGAGAACCCTTCGCCTTGCTCGCCGGCGCGGGCGGCCTCGATCGAGGCGTTGAGGGCCACCACCCGGGTCTGCTTGGCGATGGCGCGGGACTGGTCGAGCAGCCGCTGGATTTCGGCCGTGGCCTCCGCCAGCGCCTCGGCCTCCTCGGTGCCGCGGCTGGCCTCGACCGCAAACCCGTCGAGCGACGCGGCACTCTGGCCGAGGCGTTCCTGGAGGTTGCGGGCCAGGGCGGCCAGCTCGGCGTTCCGTTCGGCCGTCCGGCTCGCGCCGGCGGCGACTTCCTGCGCGATGGAGAGGATCCGGGTGGCGTCGTCCGCCACGCTCCGGATGAGCGAGGCCTGGCCGATGGCCCGATCAGTCAGATCGGCGGTGGTCGTGGCCACGTCCTCGGTGGTCCCGACCACCTGCTGGGTGGCCTGGGAGATTTCGCTCGACAGCGTGGCCGACTCATCGGCGGCCCGGCGGATCGCGTCGACCAGCCGGCGGAGTTCGTAGACCATCAGCCGGACCGACTCGGTCAGCGGTCCGCCGCCGACCGCCTGGATCTGGGTCTCGGTGATCCGGAGCTCGCCCTTGGCGATCCGGTTGGCCACCTGCTCCACCGCGGCCAGCGGCCGGAGGATCATCCGGGCAAACCACCGGTCGACCAGGCTCACGGCCACCAGGGCAATCACCGCAAATCCACCGATCAGGGCCGCGGGGGGCCACCGGCCGGCCATTTCGAGGACGACCCAGACCACCGCGGTCAGGACGACCACGATCCCGACCCCGGCCAGCTGGAGCCGCTTCGTCAGCGGGTGAATGGACGGCATGCCTGAAAGGTAAGGCGAAAGGCCTCTATATTCCCCCCCATGACCTACGCTCCCGAAACGATCGAGCCCAAGTGGCAGCGCCGGTGGGCCGAGCGGCGGACCAACGAGCCCGACCTGGACCGGGCCGAACGGCCCTTCTACAACCTGATGATGTTCCCGTACCCCTCGGCCGAGGGGCTCCACGTCGGGAACTTCTACGCCTTTACCGGCGCGGACGTCTTCGGGCGGTTCATGCGGCTTCGGGGCTACACGGTCTTCGAGCCGATGGGCTTCGACGCCTTCGGGATCCACAGTGAAAACTACGCCCTCAAGGTCGGGGTCCACCCGGGCGTCCTGATTCCGCAGAACATCCGGAACTTCACCCGCCAGCTCACCGCCCTGGGCGGGATGTTCGACTGGAAGCACGTCCTGGCCACCACCGACCCGGATTACTACCGGTGGACCCAGTGGGTCTTCCTCCAGCTCTACCATGCCGGCAAGGCCTACAAGAAGAAGGCCGCCGTCAACTGGTGCCCGAGCTGCAAGACCGTGCTGGCCAACGAGCAGGTCGAGGGCGGCGTCTGCGAGCGCTGCAAGACCCCGGTCGAACAGCGGTTCCTGGAGCAGTGGTTCTTCCGGATCACCGACTACGCCGAGCGGCTCCTGGCCAACCTCGACGACAAGTCGAAGATGGACTGGTCGGCCACCACCACCACGGCCCAGCGCAACTGGCTCGGACGGTCGACCGGGGCGGAAATCGAGTTCGCGGTCGAGGGCGCCGATCCGATCCGGGTCTTCACCACCCGGCCCGACACCATTTTCGGGGCCACGTTCATGGTGCTGGCGCCCGAGCATCCGCTGGTCGACCGGGTCACCACGGCCGCCCAGCGGTCGGCCGTCGACGCGTACCGGAAGGCCGCGGCGGCGCAGGACCTGGTCTCCCGCAAGGTGGGCGACAAGGAAAAGACCGGCGTCTTTACCGGCGGCTACGCCACCAACCCGGCCACCGGCCGGCCGATCCCGATCTGGACCGCCGACTACGTCCTGATGGAGTACGGCACCGGCGCCATCATGGCGGTCCCCGGCCACGACGACCGGGACTTCGCGTTCGCGACCCGGTTCGGGCTCGACATCGTCCGAGTGGTGGCCGGACCCGGCGAGACCGAGTCGACGCCGCTGCCGGAGCCCGTGGCGGAGGTCGAGGGCGGGCGGCTGGTCAACTCCGGCGACTTCTCCGGACGCACCGTGGCCGACGGCGCGGCCGCGATCGTCGGCTGGCTCGAGAGCCGCGGCCTCGGAAAGGGCGTCGTCAAGTTCCGGCTCTACGACTGGTGCATCTCGCGGCAGCGGTACTGGGGCCCGCCGATCCCGATCATCTACTGCGGCGACTGCGGCCCGGTGCCGGTGCCGGAAAAGGACCTGCCGGTCCGCCTGCCCGAGATCGAGGATTTCCGACCCGACGACTCCGGCGTCTCGCCGCTGGCCCGTCACAAGGAGTGGTATCACGTCGCCTGCCCCAAGTGCGGCAAGGAAGGACGCCGGGAAACCGACGTCAGCGACACCTTCCTCGACTCGGCCTGGTACTTCCTCCGCTACCTCTCGACCGACTTCGCGGATCGGCCGTTCGATCAGACCCGGGTCCGGAAGTGGTTCCCGGTGGCCCAGTACATCGGCGGGAACGAGCACGCGGTGCTCCACCTCCTGTACGCCCGGTTCGTCACCATGGTGCTCCACGACCTCGGGATGCTGCCGGCCGAGGAACCGTTCCGCCGGTTCCGGGCCCACGGCCTGATCGTCAAGGACGGCGCCAAGATGTCGAAGTCGCGGGGCAACGTGGTGGTCCCCGACGAGTACATCGCCAAGTGGGGCGCCGACACCCTCCGGATGTTCCTGATGTTCCTCGGTCCGTTCGAGGAAGGGGGCGACTTCCGCGACGCCGGCCTGATCGGGCCGCGCCGATTCCTGGAGCGGCTCTGGGATCTGGTGGGCCAGTGCGAGCGCCGGACCCTGACGGGCGAGGAGATCCATCGCGACATCGTGGTCAAGTGGAACGCCACCAAGAAGAAGGTGACCCACGACCTCGAGACCCTCGGCAACAACACCGCCATCGCGGCGATGATGGAGCTGCTGAACGCGATGCGCGACAGCAACTGCTCGGAGCGGCAGATCGTCAAGGACCTGGTGATCATGGTGGCGCCGTTCGCGCCGCACTTTGCCGAGGAGTGCTGGGAGCGACTGGGCTATCCGACCACCGTGTTCGACGCCAAGTGGCCCACCTGGGACGAGGCCCTGACCATCGACAACGTGGTCGAGATCGTGGTGCAGGTAAACGGCAAGACCCGGTCGACCGTCCGGTCGCCCCGGGGGGCCATTCAGGATGCCGTCTTGCCGAGAGCGCTCGCGGACGATACCGTCAAGCGGTTCATCGAGGGTCGGGAGGTCCGCAAGGTGATCTTCGTCAAGGATCGGCTCATCAATCTCGTGGTCGGCTGAGCGGCGGATGATGACCATCGTCCGCGAGGCCCGCCTGAGGCCGCAGTACGCCCATCTCTACCCGGAGCTGCCGGCCGACACCTGGATGCCGGCCTCCGAGGTCGGGGCCACCATCCTCATGAATCAGCTCCGGTCCACGCAGCCGTTCAACTTCGGCGAGCGGCTGCTCCCCGACGAGCATTTCGAGTTCCGGGGCGGGGCCGAACGGGGCTTCGGAACCCCGATGCGGAC
>JAEUJH010000299.1 GCA_016794825.1 Gemmatimonadota bacterium | reverse complement strand
TTTACTCATAGTCCCTTGCCTCGAGAGTACCGGAGCGACGCTCGTCGCGGTCTCGGCCCTACGGACTCCCCGTCCGTTCCGGATTCCGATCCGATCCGCAATACGCAAAGACGGGACCGGGATCGCGGGACTGGCCGAGTCTTTCAAGATAACGGCTTCGGCTGAACCCGGGGCATCTGCTCATGTTGCCAAAATGCATCACAAAAAAGCCAAGGCGTTGCATTGTCGCAACGATTATGGCAGTTTCCCTACCCCTGCGCTGGCCCGTTGGGCAGGGTCGGCGGCGGTGAAGGCGGTCTCGGCTCGATCAAGCGGCGGTCTATGTGTTGCTATAGCGCAACAATCCGTTCAACCGATGGTGGTTCTGGCGCAAGTCCGGTCGCCGCTTGGACCGGACGGCCTTGATGCTCTGGTGCCATAGTTGTGACTCCGGCGCGGCACATTTCTCGCCTTGCGAACGCGGTGCTGCCCGGGGTGAACGGGCGTCCAGGGACAACCAATGGCGAATCCGACGCAGGGGACAGGGGTGGGGGACATGACCGTTGGGCAGGGTCGGGATTCCGGCGCCGCCCGCGATCCGCTGTCGATTCCGTCCGACGTAAAAGCGAGCATCAAGATCCTGATCGTGGACGATGAGCGCACGCTCCGAGAGAGCTGCGCCAGCGTCCTTCAGATGGACGGATACTCGGTGACGCTGGCCGGCCGGGGCGAAGAGGCGCTCGACCTGGTCAAGAACCGTCGCTTCGACATCGTGCTGGTCGACCTCTACATGTCGCAGGTGTCCGGTCTCGAGATCCTGCGCGCCACGTTGGACGCGAACCGGGACAGCATCGTCGTGGTGATGACGGGGAACCCGAGCGTCACGACCAGCATCGAGGCGCTGCGGGCCGGTGCCTGGGATTACCTGCCGAAGCCTTTTTCCGCCACCCATCTCCAGGTCCTGATCGGCCGGGCGTCGCACGCCGTGATGGTGGCGCGCGAGGCCAACGAGCTGCGGGCGCAGCTGCTCCACCAGCACAGTCACAGCGACAACATCGCGCTGATCGGCATTTCGCCGACCTTCCGCAAGGCGATCGAGCTGGCTCGGAAGGTCGCTCCGACGGACGCGTCGGTCTTCATTTCCGGCGAGAGCGGCACCGGCAAGGAAGTCATCGCTCAGTTCATCCATCAGAACAGTCGTCGCGCCAAGAAGACGCTGGTTCCGATCAACTGCGCCGCGTTGCCTGAGCCGCTCCTCGAGTCGGAGATGTTCGGCCATCGGAAAGGTGCCTTTACCGGGGCGGATCGCGACAAGCCCGGCCTGCTCGAGACGGCCAACGGGGGGACCCTGTTCCTCGACGAGCTGACCGAGATGCCGATGCCGCTCCAGGCCAAGCTGCTTCGGGTCATCCAGGACGGGGTGGTCCGCCGGGTCGGGTCGGAGACGCAGGACGCGGTCGTCGACGTTCGGTTCATCTCGGCCACCAACCGGGATCCGCAGCAGGCGGTCGACAGCGGGATTCTCCGGGGCGACCTCTACTATCGGCTCCGGGTCGTGCCGATCACCCTGCCGCCCCTGCGGAAGCGTCCGGAGGACATCTCGCTCCTGGCGAACCACTTCCTGACGTACTACTGGGTCCGGCACCGCGGAATGCCCGATCGGACGCCGCGACTTTCGGAGGACTGCATCGGGTACCTCCGGTCCCGGACCTGGCGGGGCAACGTGCGCGAGCTGCAGAACGTCATCGAGCACGTGGCGGTACTGGCCGAGCCGGATCAGGTCCTTCGTCCCGACGACGTTCCGGTGTATGATGACGCCGGCGAAGGCGTCCGGGAGCAATCCCTGGCCCTGCCAGTGACCGACGAAGCCTATCATCCGGCCAAGGAAAAGGTGATCGCCCAGTTCGAGCGGGAATATCTGGTTCGCTTGGTGGCGCGTGCCGGGGGCAACATGTCCAAGGCGGCCCGCCTGGCCAGCGTCGACCGGACCACTCTGTATCGGCTCATGGACAAGCACAACGTCCTGCGCGGGGCCAGTGGGGAGGACAGTGAGTGAACTCGGTAGATCCAGGAGTCGACGTCCTGGCGGCGGCCCTTGCTGAGGCCGCGGCGGCCGTCAGGGCCGCAGGCGATCAGGTTCGCGAGGATGCCGCATCGCCCGCCGAGATCGATCACGTCACCGGAGAGCTGACCGCGGCGGTCCAGGCGCGCGTTCGCCGCTCGCCGACGGCCCACCCGCTGCCGAGCCGAACCCGCCTCGCTCAGCGCCTCATCGACCTGCTTCGGCGCGCCTTCATCGATGTCGTTGCCGCCCGCGCCCCCTCGATCGATGCCGGGGCCCTGGTTCCGTACCTGACCGCCTTCGAGTCGCTCGGCCGCGAATACGAACCCGCCTGGGATCGACGGTTCACCGATCGGCTGTCGGGACCGGATGGGCTCGAGCTGGTGGTGGAAGTGGCCCACGACCTCCGCTCGCCGTTGACGTCGATTCTCTTCCTGGCCGAGACCCTCCAGCGCGGACGCAGCGGCGCCGTGACTCCGCTCCAGCAGCGGCAGCTCGGACTCATCTACAGCGCCGCGTTCGGCCTCTCGTCGGTGGCGAGCGACGTGATCGAACTCGCGCGCGGGGGCGACCGGCTGGTGGACCTCGAGCCGCTGCCGTTCTCGATCGCCGACATCTTCGAATCGGTGCGGGACATCGTCCAGCCGATCGCGGAGGAGAAGGGACTCGAGGTCCGGGTCGATCCACCGGCGCAGAGCTCCCGGATCGGGCAGCCGGTCGCGCTCTCGCGGGTGCTGCTCAACCTGACCACCAACGCGCTCAAATTCACCGATCAGGGATACGTCGAAATGCGGGCGGTCGATGGGGGGCAGGGGCGGGTCGAGTTGTCGGTCCGCGACACTGGGCGGGGGATTCCGGCCGCGTCGATGGCGATGTTGTTCGAGCCGTTCCGACGCCGGCAAAAGGACCGTGACTACGCCTTCAGCGGCAGTGGGCTGGGCCTGTCGATCTGCCGCAAGCTGGTCGAGGCCATGGGTGGCGAACTCCAGGTCGAGACCGGCCC
>JAEUJH010000286.1 GCA_016794825.1 Gemmatimonadota bacterium | reverse complement strand
CCGATCTCGACCTCGGTCGAGGCCGCGCAGCGGTACTTCGATCAGGGCATGCGGCTCGTCTACGCCTTCAACCACGCCGAGGCCATCCGGGCATTCGACGAGGCGGCGCGGCTCGATCCGAAGTGCGCCATCTGTCATTGGGGCGCGGCCCTGGCGCTCGGTCCCAACATCAACGCCCCGATGGATTCGGCCAGCGGCGTCGCCGCCTGGCAGGCCGTCGAACGGGCCCGAGCCCAGCTCGACCACGCGAGCCCGCGGGAGCGGGCGCTCATCGAGGCCCTCGCCACCCGGTACCCCGCCCTCCCGCCGCCCAACCGAGCCTCGATCGACAGCGCCTACGCCACGGCCATGGGAGAGGTGGTCCGCCAGTTTCCCGACGACCGCGAGGCGGCGACGCTCTGGGCCGAGGCGCTGATGGACCTCCGGCCGTGGGACTACTGGAGCGGCGTCGGGGCACCCCGGCCCGGCACCGAGACCATTGCCGCCCAGTTGGAGCGGGTCCTGGTCGCGGACTCGACTCACCCGGGCGCCTGCCACTACTACATCCATCTCTTTGAGGCGACCGAGCCCGCCAAGGCCCTGCCCTGCGCCGAGCGGCTGGCGGCGGAGATGCCCGGCGCCGGCCACCTCGTGCACATGCCGGCGCACATCTACGTCCGGGTCGGCCGCTACGCCGAGGCGATCGAGCACAACGAGCACGCGACCCACGCGGACTCGAGTTTCGCGGCCTCGGAACGGGTCTCACCGGCGTACGCCACTATTTACGTCCCCCACAACTACCACTTCCTCGGCTTTGCGGCGATGCTGGCCGGACGCGAGGACGTGGCCATCCGGGCCGCGCGCCGCACGGTGGAGACGATGCCGCCCGACGGCGCGGCGGCGATTCCGGAGTTCCAGCCGTTGCTGGCCTTTCAGCACCTGATGCTCCAGAAGTTCGGCGCCTGGGACTCGCTCGCGGTCCTTCCTCTCCCGGACTCGACGTTGGGGGTCGGTCGGGCGGTGGCGGAGTACGCCCGCGGCACCAGCCTGGCGGCCCTGGGGCGGTACGACGAGGCCGAAGCCTTGCTCGCGGCGATCGGGCGCCGGGACGATCCGGCGTGGACCCCGATCGCGCGGAACATCGTGGCGGTGGCGCGGCACTCGCTGGCGGGCGAAATCGCGGCCCGGCGGCGCGACTGGCGCGGAGCCGAACGGCACTTCAAGGAGGCGCTGGCCATCGAGGACAGCTTTACCTACATGGAGCCGCCGTGGTGGATCGAGCCGGTTCGCCATCCGTTAGGCGCCATGCTGCTCGCCGCCGGACGGACGGCGGAGGCGGAGGCGGTGTTCCGGGCGGACCTCGACAAGTTTCCGAAGAACGTCTGGTCGCTGGCCGGGCTCGCGGCCAGCCTGGCCAAACAGGGCAAGACCGACGCGGCCGTCACGGAAGCGCTGGCGGAGGCCACCCGGGTGGCGGGACGGACCATCACCACGGCGCATCCGTAGCGCCGACGCGCCCTATTTGTGTAGTTGACTACACAAACAGTTGACGAACTTGGGGCGAGGGGGGAGGTCGGCCTGGGTTTGCCGGTCGACCGGCCAGAGGCAGTGAGGCAGGTCATCGCCCGGCCAGGCGGTAGTGTCCTGAGAGTAGGTCAGTACCGGCCAGGCCGGCCGTTTGACTAACGGGCGTGGCAAACCGAGATTACCCCGTTCGCGCGTCCGTAGCTCAATTGGATAGAGCATCAGACTTCGGATCTGAGGGTTGGGGGTTCGAGTCCCTCCGGGCGCATTTCGCGGAATTCACGGGGCGGCGCCCGCCCCCTCCACGTCGGCCGTCGCCGTGCAGCCAATCGAAGTCGCCCGCCAGTATTACCACGACGCGTACACGACCACGTTCCGGGCAGTCATCAGCGAACGGACTGTCGCCGAGGGTCGCCCCGCCGTCGTCCTGACCGAGACGTTCTTCTACCCCTCCTCGGGCGGGCAGCCGCACGACACGGGCACGCTCGCCGGCCAACGGGTCGTCGACGTCCACGTCCGGGAGTCCGACGGCGCCATCGTCCACGTTCTCGACGCGCCCATTCCGGCCGAGGTGGCGGAGGTCGAGGGCCGGATCGACTGGGGCCGCCGGCTCGATCACATGCAGCAGCACACCGGTCAGCACATCCTGTCGCAGGCCTTCATCCGCTGCGGCGCCGCCGGGACGATCGGCTTCCATCTCGGTGCCGACTACGTCTCGATCGACCTCGACTCGACCCAGATCGACGAGACCGTTCGCGCCGCGGCGTTTTCGATGGCGAACGAAGCGGTCCGCTCCGACGTGGCGATCCGGGCCTGGTTCCCCACCGAGGCCGAACTCGCCTCGATCGCCCTCCGGAAGACGCCGGAGGTCGATGGCGCCCTCCGGATCGTGGCGATCGGGGAGTTCGACGTCTCCGCCTGCGGAGGCACCCATGTGGCCCGAACCGGAGAGGTCGGGCTGATCAGCTGGCTCCGGACCGAACGGCTCAAGCGGGGCACCCGGATCTCGTTCCTGTGCGGCGATCGGGCCCGGGCCGACTACGCCGACAAGCACCGGATCGCCGCCACCCTCTCGGCGGCGCTGAGTTGCTCGGTCGCGGAGCTGCCGGACGCGGTCGGGCGGCTCCAGGCCGACCTCCAGGCCACCCGCCGGGAACTCGGCCGCTTCCAGGAAGAAGCGCTCGACCGCGAAGCCGAGGCCCTCCGGCAGGAAGCCACCGGCACCCCGACGCTCGTGGTCAGGGCCTGGGAAGGTCGCCCCGCCGAGGAGATCCGCGGCCTGGCCCTCCGAACCACGGCCGGGCCCGGCGTGGTGGCGCTCCTGGCCACCGGCGGCGACCGGACCCAGTTCGTGTTTGCCCGATCGGAAGACACGACCGCCGACCTCAAGGGCGCGCTCGACCGGGCGCTGGCGGTCATCGGGGGCGGCAAGGGCGGCGGCGGCCGGGTGGTTCAGGGTGGCGGCGCGGCGGCCGATTCGGCCACGGTGGCCCGTGCCCTTGCCGCGGCGGCGAGCGGGATCGGCGGCGGATGACCGAAGACCGGCGGCGGCCGACGCTCTGGCTGGTGCTGGGCGTCGCGATCCTGGTGGCAACCCATTGGCTGGACCGGTGGGGAGTGGCGTCACTGGCGATTCCGTCAGCCAACGACCGCGACTGGGGCCGCCTGCTCCGCGTCATGGGTTTTGCCCCAACCTGGCTCGTGGTGTCGGCCATTCTCTGGCTCGAGGCCCGGGGCCAATCGGCCGAATCCGCGGCGGCGCTCCGCACGACCGCGGTGGCGATCATCGCGGCGGTGGCCCTGGGAGGCTTGGGCGCCGAAGCGCTCAAGCTCCTGGTCCGCCGGGAGCGACCCGACCCGACCATCGCGACCTACGTGTTCCGCCCCTTTGCGGTCGATCCGTGGAGCACCCGCCGTCTCGGGTTCCCCAGCAGCCACGCGGCGGTGGCGTTTGCGGGAGCGAGCGCCTTGGCGTTCCGGTTTCGGAAAGCCGCCCCGATCCTCCTGGGCCTGGCCGCCGGCTGCGGCCTGACCCGGGTGTTTGCCGGGGCGCATTTCCTGAGCGATGTCGCCGGGGCCGGCGTGTTCGGTTCGGCGGCGGGCTGGTGGGTGGCCGGCCGGTTCGAGCGGCGGCGGGCCCGGTTATCGTTCTCGCCATGAAACGGGTCTGGGTCATGACGCTCGCGGCACTGTCAGGCTGCCAGGGCAAGGCGGGGCCGGAACTCGCGGGCGACCTGTCCGGCTTTGCGCTGCCGGAAGCCACGGCCCGCCCCGCGTTTTCCCTGACCACGCTGGCCGGCGACAGCTTCGACTTCCGCGCCCGCACCGCCGGCCGGCTCACCCTGCTCTTCTTCGGCTACACCAACTGCCCCGATGTCTGTCCGGCCACCATGGCCAACATCGGGGCGGTCACCAACCGGCTCCCGTCCGCCGAGCGTCGCGAGTTCGACGTGATTTTCGTGACCACCGACCCGGATCGGGACACGCCGGAGCGGCTCGGTCCATGGCTCGCGAAATTCGATCGGGAGATCATCGGCCTGACCGGGTCGGCGGCCCAGCTCGAGGCGGCCCAGCGGGCGGCCGGGATCACGGTGGCGTTTCGGGACGACAGCACCGGGAACTACAACGTGTTCCACGCGGCCCAGGTGCTGGTCTACTCTCCCGACGACTCCGCCCACGTCATGTACCCCTTCGGCACTCGGCAAGCGGAGTGGGGCGCCGATCTTCCGAAACTGCTGACGCGGTGGAGCGGCCGATGACCTGGTGGTGCGCGGCGACGGGACAACCATGGAGCTGGGCCTGGCGGGCTTACCCGGGCGTGTGGCTCTTCATCGGCCTTCTGGCCCTGCTCTATTGGCGGTTCGGGCGGACGACCGGGGGCACCGGCAGCCGGTGGTTCGCGGCCGGCCTGGTGCTGCTCTGGCTCGCCCTCGACTGGCCGTTAGGCGCCCTCGGCGGCTACCTGGCGAGCGCCCACACCGGCCAGTACATCCTGATCGCGCTGGCCGCCCCGCCGCTGCTCCTGCTCGGCCTCCGCGACCGGGCTGCTCAGGCCGGGGCGGGCGCGGCCCGGTGGCTCCGGACCCTGGCGGGCCCGGTCCCGGCCTTCCTCGGCTACAACCTCATCATGCTTGGCACCCACGTGCCCGAGGTGGTCGACGGGCTGATGGTCTCGCAGCTCGGCTCGTTTGCCATCGACCTGCTCTGGCTGATCGGCGGGTTGATGCTCTGGTGGCCGGTGGTGGCCCCGCCAGCCCTCCAGCGGCTGAGCCCGCCGCTGGCCATGGCCTACCTCTTCATCCAGACGATTCCGGCCATCTTCCCGGCCGCGTTCCTGGTCTTTGCGGATTACCCGCTCTATCGGCTCTACGAACTGGCGCCCCGGGTCAGCGAAGGGTACACGCCGCGGTACGACCATCAGGTGGCCGGCCTCCTCATGAAGATCGTGGGCGACCCCGTGGTCTGGATCGGGATCGGCGTCGTCTTCTTCCGGTGGGCCAACGCGGAGCGGCGGAAGGACCTGGCCGCGGCGGGCCGGTAGTCGCCCCGTTATTTTCGGCCCAGGCAGGTTGGAACCCAATTTCGGAGGATGTCCCATGCGGTGGCGATCGGCGGCAGTGGCAGCAACCCTGGCGGCGGCCGTGGCCGGGCCGCTCGGCGCGGCGTTCCACAATCACCTGACCAAGAGCATCCCCGCGGCCGACGAAGCGGTGGCTCCGGCGCCGAAAAGCATCCAGCTCTGGTTTGCCGAAAAAGTGGAGCCGAAATTCAGCAGCATTACCCTGATGACGGCCGACTCCGCCAAGATCGCGCTTGGCGCGGTGGCGGCGGGCAATGAACCCAAGATGCTCACCGCCGAGATCCCGAGTCAGCTGGCCGCCGGCAAGTACCTCGTCCGGTGGCGGACGGCGGGCGACGACGGGCACGCGGTACGCGGGACCTTCGCGTTCACGGTCAAATGACCTGGGACGGTCCCACCCTGTGGTACGCGGCGGCGAGGTGGCTTGGCTATCTCGCCGTTTTCGTCGTGGTCGGCGCGGCGGTCTTTCGCTGGTGGGTCCTGCCCCGGGCCGTTCGCGACGGCGGGGGTGACCCGACCGGCCCGGCCTCCCGGGCCGCGACCTGGGGCCGCGCCGCGTCGGTGCTTCTGGCGCTCGCGCTGCTGGGCCGGCTCTACTGGCAGAGCCGCAGCATGATCGAGCCCGAGGAGCCTCTGACTGGCGAGATCGTCCGCCTGGTGCTGGCCGGCGCCTGGGGCCGAGGCTGGCTGGCGCAGGCTGGCGCGGCCCTGCTGGCCCTGATCGGATGGCGGTTGGTGGGCCGCGCCAACCAGGCGCCGGGGCGGTGGCTTGCCCTGGCCGGGGCACTCGGCCTGGTGCTGGCTGGCCCGCTGGTCGGTCACGCGGTCGGCCTGCCGGCGGCCGGCAGCCTCGGCTACCCCGCCACGGTGGTCCACCTCGGCGCCGGCGCCATCTGGCTCGGCACGTTAGGCGTGATCGGCGGGGTCGCGCTCCGCTCGGGCGGGCCGAGTCCGGTGCCGGTGCCGGCCCTGCTGGCGGCCTTCTCGCCCATTGCCCTCGCGAGCGGGCTGGCCGCGATGGCGGCGGGCACGGTAGTGGCCTGGCGATATCTGGGCACCGTCGAGGCCCTCTGGACCACGGCCTACGGCCAAGCGCTCCTGCTCAAGATCGCGACACTCGTCGTCGTGGCCGCCACGGGCGGCTACAACTGGCGGGTGGTCCTCCCTCGCCTGCGGGCCGGTCAGTCGGCGCCGATCGGGGTCACCGCCAGCCTCGAGATCGGGGTCGGCGTCCTCCTCCTGGCGGTCACCGCCGTCCTCGTGTCGCTGGGCGCCCCGGTCGAACTCTCCGAGTAACCTGCCGCTGCAACGAGCAAGGCTTGCCGCCTCCCACCGGCCGACTCTGCCGGCGGGCGGCGGCGGGGTCGTTGTCATTCCATCACTTGCAGGTGGCCCCCGCCTTGCGGAGTCAGGAACCCGGCACGGTCGGTACCTCTTACGAAGAGGCCCGGGCCGTCTGCAGAATCCGACACCAGAACGAGCGCAACGACGGGGGAATCGTGGGCGAGATGAAACGGGGTGCACTGATCCTGGTGGTCCTGGCGGGCCTGGCGGGACGTGCCGAGGGACAGGTCGGGATCGGGATCCGGGCGAGCACGCTCGGCGTCGGGGGCGAGTTGTCGCTGCGGCCGAGCCGCTACCTGGGCCTTCGCCTGGGGGGCAACTATCTCACCTTTACCCGGACGGCCACCATCGAAGGGATCGAATACGACCTGACGCCGAAGCTGCAGAGCGGCGCCGGCATCGTCGAACTGCACCCCTTCGGCGGCAGCTTCCACCTCGCCGGTGGTCTGGTCTGGAACTCGAACGAGGGTGACGTGGTGGCGCGCCTGGCGGGCCCCATCACCATCGGCAGCCAGACCTATCAGCCGAGCGACGTGGGCTCCCTGACGGGCCTCGTCAACTACAAGACCAAAACCGCGCCCTACGCCGGACTCGGGTTCGCGGGTCGGGGCCGGGTGTCGCTCCTGTTCGATCTCGGGGTCGTCTTCTCCGGGTATCCGCAGGTGTCGCTGACCAGCGCGAGCAACCTCACCGGTCAGGCCAAAGTGGTGTTCGACCAGAACGTGGATCAGGAAGTCCAGCAGATTCAGGCGGAAATCGAGAGCCGGAAATACCTCAAGTACCACCCGGTCGTCTCGTTGGGTCTTCGCGTCGGCTTCTAGCCGACCACAAGAGCCGGTGGGGGCGGACTTCCCTCCGCCCTCATCGGCACCCTCCCGCTACGTTCGCGGTACCTCGAGCCCGACCGCCTTCATCAACTCCAACGCGTTACTCCGCCGGACCACACCGGGCTGCAGCCGGTAGTCGAACCGCAGTTCCCCGTTCACCAGGGTATCCTCGAGATGGCGGTTGTCGCCCCGGTCGCCCATGGTCCTGGCGATCTCGGTGAGGGCGAGGTCGTGGGTGGTGACGATCCCGATGGCGCCCTTGGCCACCAGTCCCTCGAGGATCCCCTTGGCACCGATGGCCCGGTCGTGCGAGTTGGTCCCGCTCAACAGTTCGTCGAGCAGGAAGAGCACCGGGCGGCCCTGATCGGCCACCGCCACGATGTCGCGGAGCCGGAGGACCTCGGCGTAGAAGCGCGACCGGCCCTCGAGCAGCGACTCGCGCAACACCAGCGACGCGCCGAGCGCCCATTGTCCCACCGAGAGCCGACGGGCCCGGACCGGCGCGCCCGCGAACGCGAGCACCAGATTGCCGCCGAGCGCCTTGAGGAGGGTGCTCTTGCCCGACATGTTGGAGCCGCTCACGACCAGGAGCCGGCAGGGCTCGCCCAGCGCCAGGTCGTTGGCCACCGCGCGACCGACCGGGAGGAGCGGGTGGGCCATGCCCTCGGCCGCCAGCGGGGCCCCGGGAGGTCCCACCTCCGGAAAGGCATCGTCCGGCCGCTCGAACGCCTGAGTCGCGAACGACGCGAGCGCCTCGAGTTCGCCGATCGCGTCGAGCCAGCCCGCCGCGGTCCGACCCATCCGCCCCCGCCACCGTTCCACGCCCGCGGCAACCTGAGTGCCGAGCAGCAACAGCGCCGCCACCGGCGCGAAGAGTTGATTCCGACGGGCGTCAGCCAGGTCCACCAGTCGTTCGAGCCGTCGGATCTCCACGGCGGCAACGGTCGTTCCGGCCAGCGTGTCGGAGAGGCGCGCCAGGAGCGGAGCGCGGAAGGACTCGCGCGAGACCCGCACGACCAGGGCCGCGAGCAGCTTGAGATCCCGAGCCGGCCGGTCGACGTCGTGGATGGCCTGCGCGATGCGGCCCCGGAACGCGGTCGTCAACGCCAGCGAGAGCGTGTAGCCGGGAAGAACGACGTAACCCGGGACCCATCCGGCCAGCGCCGCGGCCGTCGCGGCCACGTTGACCACCGCCAGCGTCGCGGCCGCGGCGCCGAGCCACCGCGGCAGGCCAACCCCGTCGCCCTCGAGCCAGGCCCTAAGGGCCCGGGAATCGAGCGCCCCCTTTACCTCGGCGCCGACGACGGCGAGGTCGTGGCGGAGCGGCAGAAGGGGGGTCAACTCGCGGGTCGCTTCCTGACGGGCGGCAATGGTGGCCCGATCGGCGGGCTCGAGGAGCCAGCGGGCCAGGGTGGCGGCGCCGGTTTCGGTCCGGGCCGTGGAGATGAAGTGAAACAGCGACCCGGTGCCGAACAGCTCCAGGTCGGCCGCATAGAGGTGCTGTTCATCGCGAAATCGGTCGCCGGGGTCGCCGCCGTCGGTCCAGCGGTGCTCGAGTCGGGCCAGCCCCCGATCGTAGTACGCCATCGAGCGGGCCGCCCGGTCGCGCCGGCGGGCGACCAGCTCGTGCCAAACCAGGAGAGCAAGGAACACCACGGCGGCGATGACCACCCCCCACCCCGCCGACCGGTTGGTCGACAGGACCGTCACCGCCGCCGCCCCGACGCCCACCAGGAAGACCACGAGCCTGGCAATGCCGAGTCGGGCAAACCGGACCGACTCGGCCTCGAAGACGGCCCGCGCGGCGGCCTGGCCGCCGCGATAGGCAGTCTCCGCGGCATTCATCGTCACTGGCCCCGCTTGATCGCCCGACCCGGGGTGACGCCCGACACGATCTCGCCCTGCCGGACCACGACGGTCCCGCCGACCACCACGAAGGGAATGCCGGTCGAGGCCTGCTCCGGATTGGCGAAGGTGGCGTGATCGATGACGGTGGCCGGATCGAAGACGGCCACGTCGGCATCGACACCGACCTTGAGGCGTCCCTTCCGCGCCATCGAGGGGGCCACGCCCTCGAGCCGCTGGGCCGGCAGCAGGGTCATCTTGGCGACGGCATCCGGCAGTTCGAGCACTTTCTTTTCGCGAACGTACCGGCCGAGCACACGAGCGAACGTCCCGACCCCGCGCGGGTGTCCCCTCCCGCCGGGCAGTGGCATTGCGTCGCTGGCGATCATGACGCCGGGTCGGCCGACGAGGAAGTCGACGTTCTCGTCCTTCATGAAGTGGATGATGACCGGTCCGCCCTGGCGGCGGAACACCGGGAAGGTCCGTTCGGACAACCGTTCGCCGGTTGGCGGCCATTCGACGTCGGCGTAGTCGATCCCCATGCGGGCCCGCCAATCGCCGTCGAAGAGACCGGATTGAATGCCCGTTGATGCGGCGGTGTACGGGTAGACCTCGCCGGTAACGTCGAGCCCGCGGGCCCGGGCCCCCTCGATCAGCTCGACGACCTGACGCGCGTAACTCGTGGAACTGCTCCCGAGGTGGACGAAATGGGTCGAGGCCCCGGTGGCGGCCGCGTTGGCCAGGACTTCCTGCGCACCGGCCAGGCTCCCCTGGATCGGATCGACGCCCATGAACCGCAGGTGGGCAAAGATCGGCGCCGAGCGGCGCTTGGCGATCTGGAAGAGACGGTTGATCTCCTCGCGACTCGAGCCCGGTGCCTCGTTGATCTCGAAGCCGATGCCGAGCCCGCCGGCATCGAGCCCCGACTCGAGGATCTTCTCGAGGGCGGCGAGCCCCTCCGGGGTGGTCGGGCCGTGCGACCAGGTCGGCGGCCCGCTCGGATCCTCGCCCCGCCCGCGCCAGGCCTCGGCGTCGGCCAGGGTCGTGACGCCCTGGTAGGCGGCGATCCGGGCCGGGATGTGCCCCGCGGTGACGCCGTAGTTGACGAGCGACTTGCCCTCCAGGCGAGCCAGCCAGTCGGCCACCGGGAAGGTCCCTTCCTCGAGTTCGAGGGCGGTCGTGACGCCGTCGCGCACCTGCCACCGTTGCCCGTCGGCGGCCACGGAGTGGGAGTGGAGGTCGATGAACCCGGGGGCCACGACCAGGCCGGTGGCGTCGATCGTGTCCTTGCCGACCAGCGGCGTTTCCGAAATGGCGGCGATGGAATCGCCGCTGATCCCGAGGTGACGGACCTGATCGAGCTTGGACTCCGGATCGATGACTCGCCCGTTGGCGATCACCAGATCGAATGAGGACGGGCCGGGCGCCGCGCAGGCCGCGAGCGCCAGGAGCCACACCAGACGTTTCATGGAATTGGTCTCGAAGTTCAGGAAGACGGAAGGTCGCTCACCACGACCCGCGCGATCCGCCATTGGCCGTCCGGCTCCCGACGCCAATCGGTGACGGTCCGGCCGCGTTCGTGGATCGGGCCCGGATGGCCCGGCTTGGTCTTGGTTTCGTCGAACCGGCCGAATTCGAGCGCGCGCCGCTCGTCGACGAAGATGAGTTCATCCTGGTGGATCCGGTGGCCGACGACGGTCCGGACGGCGTTGGCCTCGGTCAGGAACCGTTCGATGGCCGCCCGCCCCACGACGTCGTGATAGCCCGACTCGCAGAGGACCGCGTCGGGCGTGAAGAACGCGGCGACGTCGGCCGGCGTCCCGGACACCAGACTCCGGTCGAGCGCGGCGGAGGCGGCGACGATGGCGGCCGCATCGGCCGACCGGTCTTGACCCATCTCAGTGCTCTCCCACGATCAGTCGCTCCTGCTCGCCCGCAGCCAGGTTGGCCCGGGCGGACCGGGCGCCGATCCACATGGCCAGCCCGATCAGGTTCCAGCCGATGATCACCAACCATTCCAGCGGGAAGCTCCCCTTGGCGTCGAGCCAGTGCTGCCGGAGCGAACTCCCCAGGAGGAAGATGCTACCGGCGGCACCGAGAAACGAGACGGCCACGCCAGCCGGAAGCCGGTACGGCCGGGGACGGTCCGGCTCGAGGCCGCGAAGCCGCCAGACGGACAACGACGTGAAAAAATAGCCGAGACAGGCAGCCGTGGAGCCGACGTTGACGATCGGGGCGATCCCGGCCTTGCCGAGGAAGTTGCCGAAGACCCCAAAGCCGATGACGAAGACGATGGCGGTGACCGGCGCCGCCGTGACGGGGTGAAGGCGGGTGAACGCGGGCGCGATCATCCGGGCCCGGCTCATCGCGAAGAGAAGCCGGGTCGACGCCATCATGGCGCTGTTTCCGACGGTGATGATCCCGAACAAGCCCGCCACCAGGACCAACCGGGCGAACAACTCCGAGCCGAACGCGGTCCGGAACGCGACCGCCACCGGCAACTCGGCCTTGATGATGTCCTGCCACGGACCGACCATGCCCGCGGACAGCGCCGCCAGCGCGTAATAGACCGCGGCGGCCAGGACGGCGGCCACCACAATCAGGCCGAGGGTGCGCGACGAGGTGGTGGCGGAGCGTTCCTCGAGTACCTGGGGAATCTCGTTGAATCCACCGAAGAACCACGGCGTCGTGGCGATGACCGCGAGCAGCCCCGGCCAGATCGAGCCGTCCGGCGAGGCCTGGAACATCGGTTCGAGATTGACGGTGGAGCCCCCGAACACACCGGCGCCGATGAACAACGCCGAGATGACGAGCTTCCCGTAGGTGAGCCAGTCCTGGAACCGGGCGGCCGACTGGACCCCGCGGTAGTTGATGATCCCGAGCCAGAACGTCCAGCCGACGGCAATGACCAGGCTCAGCGTGTGGATGTCCTGCCCGCGCCAGGAGTAGAGCACCGGGCCGCTGATCCCCGGAATCAGGACGTCGAGGATCCACGCCAGCGAGATGGACACGTAGGGCACCACCGCGGTCATCATCAGGACGAGGGCCCAGCCGACCACGAACGAGGCCAGCTGGCCGAACGCCCGATACGCGTAGACCGCCTCGCCCCCGGCCACCGGGTACATCGAACCCACTTCGGCGTAGCAGAGAGCCACCAGCGACATCAACAGGCCGCCGATCAGGAAGGCGAGTACCGTGCCCACCGGGCCCGCCTGGCCGAACCAGAGCCCCATGTACACGATCCAGCCGACCCCGACGATGCCGCCGAACCCGATCGAAAAGAATTGGACGCCACCGAGGGACTTCTTGAGTTCAGCCATGTCGGTCGGGATCGAGGTGGGCGGACGGTGGGGCTACTTGGGCGTGGCGAAGGTCCCGCGGCCGACGGCGACGAGCTGCCCCGATTCGTCCCGGACCTCGACGTCGGCGGTGCAGACGGTCCGGCCGACTTTCACCGCGCGACCAACGGCGAAGAGGGCGCCCCGGCGGGCGGGCCGGAGCCAGTCGACTCGGAGATCGATCGTGGGGAGGCCGTCACCCACGCGGGTGACGAGGGCGTAATCGCCGGCGATGTCGATCAGCGCGGCGACGACGCCGCCGTGGTACCAGTCGGAATCGTCGGCACGAAGGAACTCCTCCCGGAAGGGGAGCCGGATTTCTACTTCGCCCGGCTCCCAGCGGAGCCATTCGAGACCGAGAAAGCGCTGATACGGCGAGACGTCGAACGAAGGGCGTTCCACTACCTACGCGACCTCGCCGAGGGAGCCCGCCGGCACCAGGCCGGGCACGAGCGAGGCCAGGGCCCGCTCCCAGAACCGGCCCAGGTCGCGCAGCATGACCGCCGGAGGGCCGTCGTCGGCACTGGCGCGATTCCACCACCGTTCCCCGGCATCGAAGGCGTTGGCCGCGAGGAGCGGCTGGAGGATGAAGGTGGTGAGCCGTCCCCTGATTTCCCGCGGGTCGGTCGCCGAACCCACGATCGGGCGGTCCGGATGGGCGGGCTGGTCCCGAAGCCGCTGCTCGAGCTGGACGAGAACCCGGATCAGGGGCCAGGCCGAATAGGGGATGGTGATCCGCCGTCCGCACCCGCCGGCTTCGGGCAGGAAGCCGACCCATCCCGCCAGCGGCACCGTCCCGTCATCGACGGCCGCCTGATTCGAGAACCAATCGACCGGGAGCCGATAGGCCTGAGCCAGGCGCTCGAGCACCTCGGGACTCGGTCGGCGGGTCCGGCCGGCGTGGATTTCCCGAAGGGTGGCGTACGGCACACCGGAATGGGCCGCCGCCTCGAGCAGGTTGCCGTCGTGGACGTCGTCCACCAGCCTGCGAACCCGGGCGGTGACGGCGGTCCACGGAGCACGAACGGACCGCGGCGGCTCTCTTCGGCGTCGCTCTCTCAGCATGAGCTACAACTGAATTGGGATATGATAAGGTATTCCGGTCCGCCAGATCCGCCAGAGGGGAAACGCAAGTAATTGCAGCCCATGGCCTTGTGGTCCCGTTGACGATCCGTTGACATCGCGGAGTACCGTTGAGGGGTCCCCATGTCGGAGCCCGACCGTGATCGATTATGTGACGTTCTCGACGTACTGCGCCACCTGTGACCATTGGACCGGCGAGCGGAAGCCGGATTTCAAGGAAGGCCGGATCTACACGCCTCGACACGCCACCATCGGGACCTGTGACTGTCCCCATGGGCACTGGAGAGGAAAGCTCAAGCCGGCGGAATCGAACTGTCCCCACTGGGCGCGGTGGGAGCTGATGAAGGACTGCGACCCGCCGTTCCGTCGCAAGATGGACCCGCCGCTCGCCGAGTAGCGGCGTCTCGACTCCGACCGGCCGATGGTCTAACCTTCGGCATGACTCGACGAACCCTGTACGCTCGGATCGCGGCGTTCCTGGCGGTGGCCGCGCCGACCCAAGCCCTGCCGGCCGCGGCGCAAACCGGCTCCGTGGTCACCACATCCGCACTGGCCTCGGACATCGGCGCGGCGATCCTGTCCCGGGGTGGCAACGCGGTCGATGCGGCCGTCGCCACCGGCTTTGCCCTCGCGGTGACCCACCCGTCGGCGGGCAACATCGGCGGCGGCGGTTTCATGGTCATCCGGCTGGCGGACGGACGCGCCACGACGATCGACTATCGCGAGCGGGCGCCGCTCGCGTCGACCCCGACGATGTACCTGGCCGCGGACGGGTCGATCGACCGGGCGCTGACGCGGGAGGGCTACCTCGCCGCCGGAGTGCCCGGCACGGTCCGGGGTCTGGCGCTGGCCCACCGCCGGTACGGGAGCCTCCCGTGGAAGGACCTCGTCACCCCCGCCGCCGAGTTGGCCCGGGCGGGGTTCGCGCTCTCCCCTTCCCTGGCCGAGGAACTCAACTGGCTGGTCTCATCGACCCGGGGCAAGTACGAGAGCACCACCCGGGCCTACGGCCGCGCCGACGGACGGCCGTGGACCGCCGGCGACACGCTGCGCCTGCCCGACCTGGCGCGGGCCCTCGCTGCGATCGCGGAGTCCGGGCCGGACGCCTTTTACCGGGGGTGGATCGCCGACTCGGTGGCCGCGGCCATGCGGGCCAACGGTGGCATCATCTCGAAGGCCGACCTGGCCGCCTATCGCGCCGTCGAGCGGGCGCCGGTTCGAGGCACCTTCCTCGGCCACGAGATCATCGGGATGGCTCCTCCCAGCTCGGGCGGAACCGCTGTCATCGAGATGCTCAACATCCTGGAGCGGTTCGACATCGCCAACCGCGACCGGCTGGCGCCCACCACCCTCCACCTGATGATCGAGGCCCAGCGTCGGGCGTTCCTGGATCGGGCCGAGTTCCTTGGCGACGCCGACTTCGGCCCGGTCCCGGTGGCTCGCCTGACGTCGAAAGCCCACGCCCGCCGGGTCGCCGCCACCATCGACACCACCCGGGCCACGTCGAGTACGGCACTCGCCCGCGGACGGATCGTCGTGACCGGCGCCGCCGAGTCGGATGAGACCACCCACTTTTCCGTGGTCGATGGCCGGGGCAACGCGGTCGCGAACACCTACACCCTCGAGGCGGGCTACGGCTCGCGGGTCGTGGTGTCCGGCGCCGGCTTCCTGCTCAACAACGAAATGGGCGACTTCAACAAGAAGCCCGGCACGACCACCACCGGTGGCGACATCGGCACCCGCCCCAACCGGATCGCGCCCGGCAAGCGGATGCTGTCGTCGATGAGCCCCACGATCGTCACCCGCGACGGCAAGCCGGTGCTGATCACCGGATCGCCCGGCGGCCGGACCATCATCAACACGGTCCACCAGATCGTCCTCAACGTGGTGGCGTTCCGGATGGACGTCCGGCAGGCGGTCGACTTCCCCCGGTTCCATTCGCAGTGGTTGCCGGACCAGGTGATGTTCGAGACCGATGCGATTCCCGAGGCCACCGTCGCGGCGCTTCGGGCCATGGGTCACACGATCCGGGTGGGCGGCCGAATCGGCGACGGGCATTCGATCATGATCGACCCGGCCACCGGCGCCGCCATCGGCGCCAACGACCGGCGGTCGCCCGACTCCAAGGCCTCGCCATGAGCGTCCGGGCGGCCTCCCATGTGCTGCTGATCGCGCCCCGCGACTACCGGGGCAACGCGGAAACGGCCGAGTCGAACGTGTTCCAGCGGTCGGTCGGCGACGAGGAATTGGCGCGGTTGGCCGTGCTCGCCATCGAGCAGCACCGGGCCCTCCGGAACCTGCTGGTGGAGAACGGCATCCGGATCACGGTGACGCGGGCCCTCCCGACCACCCCCGACGCGCCGTTCTGCAACAACTGGTTCTCCACCCACCCCGTGGGGCCGACCGGGTCGCCGACCCTGGTCCTCTACCCGATGCTGGCCCCCAGCCGGCGGCTCGAGCGGCGCGAGGATCTCGTCGCCATGCTCCGGTCCTGGTATCCGCACACCGTGGACCTGACCGAACGGGAGCAGGCCGGGCACTTTCTGGAAAGCACCGGGAGCCTGTGCCTCGACGATCAGGCCAGGGTGGCCTACGCCGCCATCTCGCCCCGAACCGACCGGTCCTTGGCCGAGACCTGGGCGCGGAGCCTGGGATACCGCCTGGTGGCGTTCCAGGCCACCGACGACGGCAACGTCCCCTACTATCACACCAACGTGATGATGTTCCTCGGGCACGGGCTCGCCGGGGTCTGTCTCGAGTCCCTGCCCGAGCGGGCCGCCGACGGTCTGGCCAGTCGAGCCGACGTGGAGGCGAGCCTGACGGCGGCGGGGCTCGAGATCGTACCGATCACCCGGGCCCAGGTGCTGGCGTACTGCGGCAACTGTCTCCCCCTGGTGACCGATGACGGGGAGCCCGTTCTGGTGATGTCGAGCACGGCCTGGCGGGGGTTTACCGCGGGCGAGCGGGCCCGGCTGTCGGCCCGGGCCCGGATCCTCCATACCGAACTCACCGCCTTCGAGACGTTAGGCGGAGGCTCGGCGCGCTGCCTGCTGGGCGAACTGTTCTGAGCGCCGGGATGCCGGCCTAGAAGTGGAACCCGGCCTGGAGATAGAGCCGGGAGCGCTCTTCCGCGGCTGCCCAGGTCACCGTCATCGTGCTCTTCCGATCGAGGAGGGCAAACCAGAGCCCCGCACCCGCGGCGGAATGCCAGGTGTCCGACGGACTCGCCTTGGCGTAGACCCGACCCACGTCGCCCAGCCCGTAGATCCCCCACTCGCCCGGCACGATCGCGGTAAAGGAACCAAGCTCGAGTCGAACCTCGGCGCTCCCGAACAGCGACGCGTGGCCGAGGAATCGGCGGGAGTTGAGTCCGCGAACCGAACTCCGCCCCCCGATCGACGCGGCCTCGAAGAACGGGACCGGTCCCCACTGGCGGGCCGCGCCGGCCCGGAGGGCCAGCGTCGGGCGGGCCGGAAGCCCGCG
>JAEUJH010000265.1 GCA_016794825.1 Gemmatimonadota bacterium | reverse complement strand
CGCGAGCGTGGCGGCGTTGATCCCCGCGATCCGCGCGGCGTACGGGAAATCGGCCCGATCCGGCACGTCGCCGTACGCAATTCCTTTTTCGGTCCGGACGTTCTGGTGCTGCCGGTTGTAGTTCTCGAACGCCTCGGTGATTCGGACCGCCGCAAAGCCCTGGTCGTTGAAGGCCCGATGATCGCCGCCGCGTCCGAACCGGTCGAGTCGATACACCAGCTTGGGCCGCATCTGGGGCAGCACCTGCCGGGCGATCCCGTAGGTGTAGCGGGCCAGCTGCCGGGAGGGGCCGTCGATCTCGCCGCCGGTGACCCGACGGGCCCGCCGCTCGTCTTCGGTTTCGGTGGCCGCCACCGGCTCGGAGAAGATCCGGAAGGTCAGGTTGTCGATCTGGCCGCCGATTCCTTCGCTGTTGCCGATGATGTCGTTGTTGAGGACGCCCTCGATCTGCCAGCCCCGGTCCTTGGCGGTCCGCGCCAGCTGCTGGCCGCCGAGGAGTCCCTGTTCCTCGCCGGCCAGGGCGCCGTAGACGATGGTCTTGTCGAAGGTGTACTTGCTGAGCAACCGGGCCGCCTCGATGACCGCGGCCGTGCCGCTGCCGTCGTCGACCGCGCCGGGGGCGTCGGAGGTGGCGTCGTTCGGGTCGGTGGCGCGGGAGTCGTAGTGACCGGTGATCAGGACGTACCGATCCGGATGGACCTTGCCGCGCTGGATGGCGATCACGTTGACGATCTCCACGTCGCGGGTCACCCGGGTGTTCGGGGCTCCCTTGAGCACCCCGCGATCGTACGAGACCTCGAGGCAGCCGCCGCATCCGGCCGCGATCCCATCCAGCTCGGCCTTGATCCATCGGCGGGCGGCGCCGATCCCGCGCGTCTCCGACGTCGTGTCGGACATGGTGTGCCGGGTGCCGAACGAGACCAGCTTTCGGACCGTGGCCTCCATGGCCGCCGGCGAGATCGCTCGGGCTATGTCGTGGAGCCGGGGATCCGATCCGGCGGGAGGCGCGGGCGCCTGGAGCGCGAGAGCGAGCATGAACGTCAGCATGGCCTGCAATCTACCGCCCGCCGGGGACCGAGGCGACGGAGGCGCCACGGTCGGAGGTGGCGCGGGCGAGTATCTTGTTGGCATGAACGTCGTCTCCCCCGACAGCCTTCCCGACTTTACCGAAACCGACCTTTCCATCGTTCCGGTCGAACGATCCGAGACGATCCCGTCGTCGTGGTACGTCGACCCGCGGTTCCATCTGGTCGATCGGGACGCCGTCTTTGCCCGGACCTGGCAGGGGGTTGGTGACGTCACCATGATCCCGGCCCCCGGCGACTACTTCCTCGCCACGGTGGCCGACGACCCGGTCATCGTGCTCCGCGATCGGGACGGGACCCTCCGCGCGTTCTACAACGTCTGCCGGCACCGGGGCGGACCGCTGGCGCTCGAGCCCCGGGGCTGCGTCAAGGCGCTGACCTGCAAGTATCACGGCTGGACCTATCTGCTCGACGGGACTCTGCGGGGCGTTCCCCAGTTCGACCGGACCGAGCTGTTCGACAAACGCGACTACGGCCTGGTGCCGATCGCGGTCGACACCTGGCAGGGCCTGATCTTCGTCAACCTCGAACCCGAACGGGCCCCGCCGCTCGCCGAGGTCCTGGCCGGCATCGAGGAGCGGATCCGGCCCAACCGGCTCGATCGGAAGCGCCTGGTTCACCGAGTGGACTATCGGGTCGACGCCAACTGGAAGGTGTACGTCGACAATTTCCTCGAGGGCTACCACATTCCTCACGTTCACCCGGAACTCAACAAGGCGCTCGACTACCTCTCGTACGTGACCGAGCTGGGCCCGTGGTACAATCTCCAGCACAGCCCGCTCATGGCCGACAACGTCTATACCCGCGACGCCGGCGCCGAAGCGTTCTACTACTGGATCTACCCGAACTACATGCTGAACATCCTCCCCCATCGGGTCCAGGTGAACCTGGTCCTGCCCGACGGGCCGGACCGGTGCCGGGTGATCTTCTGGTACTACTACGACGATCCCGACGCGCCGGGCCGCGCCGAACAGATTCGGCAGGATGTCGAGTACAGCGACATGGTGCAGCGGGAGGATCGGGAGATCTGCGAGCGGGTCCAGCAGGGGCTTCGGTCCCGGGCCTATCATCGCGGCCGGTTTTCCGTCGAGATGGAGTCGGGCGTGTATCAGTTCCAGCGGCTGCTGAAGGACTCGTATCGCAGGTGGCGCGACGCCGGCGGCTGATTCGCCGGCCAATTCCCGAAGGGCGTCCCCCCCTTACCTCGGGTTCCGATGACCAAGACGACGGACGACGGTCTCAAGGCCGAACTCGGCCTGCTCGACGCCACCATGATCAACGTCGGGACGATGATCGCCTCGGCGATCTATCTCGTCCCGGCGGCGATCGCCGCGTACTTCAGCGGCGTGTTCCCGACGCTGCTGGTCTGGGTGGTCGGCGGGGTGGTGTCGCTCTTCGGCGCGCTCTCGATGGCCGAACTCGGCGCCGCCATGCCGCGCGCGGGCGGCCAGTTCGTCTACCTCAAGCGGGCCTTCGGGCCGGTCTGGGGTTACCTCTACGGCTGGGGTGCCGCGGTCATCATCAACCCCGCCTCGATCGCGGCCATTGCCGTCGGGTTCGCCACCTATCTGGCCTACTTCATCCCGATGGGCGAGTTCGGGGTGCGGATCGCCGCGGTGGCGTCCATCGCGATCCTGACCCTGCTCAACTGTTTCGGGCTCAAGCTCGGCGCCATCACCCAGAACGTGGTGACGCTGGTCAAGATCGCGGCGATCATCGCCCTGATCGCCATCTGTCTGATGTTGCCGGGCGGGTCGGCCGCCAATCTCCAGCCGTTCTGGCCCACCGAGTCGCTCACCAGTCTGATCGCGCCGTTCGGCCTCGCCATGGTCGCGGTCCTGTATGCGTACGACGGTTGGGTGGAGATCACCTACGTCGGGAGCGAGATGCGGAACCCGGAGCGGGACATGCCGCTCTCGATCCTGTTCTCGACCATGCTGGTGGCGGTCCTCTACGTCGGCGCGGCCATCGGCTTCGCGTGGGTGCTGGGCCACGCGGGGGTGGCCCGATCGCCCCGGGTCGCGTCGGACGCGGCCACCGCGGTCCTCGGCACCGCCGGCGCGGTCGCGATCACGGTGTCGATCCTGATCTCGACCCTCGGCTCCAACAACGGCATCGTCTTCACCGCGGCCCGGATCCCGTACGCCATGGCGCGGGATGGCCAGTTCTTCCGGTGGGCGGGCACCGTCAGCGAGCGCTACGCGGTGCCGACGACGTCGCTGGTGGCCCAGGGTGTCTGGTCGTCGCTGCTGGCGCTGTCGGGCACCTACAACCAGCTCACCACCTACGTGGTGTTCGTCAGCTTCCTGTTCTACGCCATGACGTGCGCGGCGGTCATCGTCCTCCGTCGCACCGAGCCGGACCTGCCACGGCCCTATCGGACCTGGGGATATCCGGTGACGCCGCTCGTGTTCATCGCGTTCTCGGGGTACCTGATCTGGAACACGATCGTGCAGCAGCCGCTCGAGTCGGCCATCGGGCTCGGATTGCTGGGGCTGGGTCTGGTGTTCTACTTCGGGTGGGGGTGGCACCGGGCCGAGTCGCGGTAGCGCGACCCGGCCCGATTCCGGCGTCAGGGCGTCAGGTTCTTGATCAGGTCGTCGATCCGGGCCGCGGCCGCGGGGTTGGCCTGTTTGAAGGCCTCCAGCGTGGCGCGGGCGGAGTCGAGGTTGCCCGCCGCCTTGAAGGCGTCGGCAAGGAGGACGACCTTCCGGAACTTCGACCGGCGGTCGTCGCCCGGGTCGAAGGCGTGGAGGGCCGCGATGGCTCCGGCGGCATCGCCGCGGTCCTTGAGCATCGACTCGATGCCGACCAGCCGGGCGGCGGGGTCGTTGGGCATCCGACGGACCAGTTCGTCGACGAGCCGGGCGGCGCCGTCCTTGTCGCCGGCGGTCCGGTCGGCCATGGCGCGGTGATAGAGACCGGCCACCAGGAGCCGGGTCACGTCGGTGGTGTCGCCGGAGCGGACCCCGGGGCCGCCCGCATACTCATAGACCAGCTCGCCGCCGTGCTCGGCGGCCTCGTAGAGCACCCAGGCCGCCACCACGCCGGTCAGCGCCGAAACCAGCCGAACCGCGCCGGCCACCTTGCGCTGTCCGACCGCCAGGCCGATCAGTTCGATCGCGCCGACCACCAGCAACATGTTGCGGGCCCGGTCGCCCCACTCCTCGTGCTCCTGCACCGCGCCCACCGCGCCGGGAACCCGTTCGGCCGGGCCATGCGCCTGATGTCCTGACTCGGCCGTCGGATAACTGACCAGGGCCGCCCCGATCAACGCCACCCGGGCGGCCGGGTTGGTCCAGGCCAGCTTGCCGGTCAGCGACACGAGGCGAAGGAGCACGCCGACCATCCCGAGGACGATGGCAAAATGGACGAGTTGGGGATGGTAGTAGCCGATTTCCGGCATCGAATCCTCAGGTGAAATGGCGAGTCAGTGAAAGTCCGGTGAACGCGGGGCGGAGACCGACCCGCCCCTAGGGTATCACATCAGCGCGATTCCGGAAAGGGCGTTAGGCCGGGGTTGCGCCGTCGCGGCGCTTGCGGCGGCCGGCCGGTCGGCGCTAATTCCCGCCCGATGCCCCCGATGCTCGCAGCGCACCAACTCCGCCGCTCCTATGGAGCCGGCCGCGGCCTCGCCGGCGTCGACCTGACGGTCGCCGCCGGCGAGATCTACGGGCTGCTCGGTCCGAACGGCGCCGGGAAGACCAGCCTGGTCCGGGCGCTGACCGGGCGACTCCGGCTCGATGGCGGCACGGTGGCGGTGGCGGGTCGGGATCCGCGCGCCGACCCGGCGGCTCGCCGGGCCCTCGGTCTGGTGCCGCAGGAGATTGCCCTCTATCAGGACCTGACCGTGGCCGAGAACCTCGGCCTCCTGGGCGAACTGGCCGGCCTGAGCCGGGCGGCCGCCGCCGCGGCGGTCCCGCCCGCGCTGGCCTGGATCGACCTGGCCGATCGGGGCGACAGTCGGGTCGCGACCCTGTCCGGCGGCCAGAAGCGGCGGGTCAATCTCGCCGCGGCCACCCTCCATCAGCCCGCGGTGCTGATCCTCGACGAGCCGACCGTCGGCGTCGACCTGCCGGCCCGCGACCGGATCCATGGCCTGCTGCGCGACCTTCGGGCTCGGGGGACCGCCATCCTGCTCGCCACCCACGATCTCGACCAGGCCGCCCTCCTTTGCGATCGGGTCGGCGTGATGGTGGACGGCAGGATCCGGGTCGAGGGCCCGGTGACCGAGTTGATCGGCCGCTGGTTCCCGGCGGGCGCGCGCGAGGTGGCGCTGTCGTTAGGCGCCGATCCCGGCGAACCGGCCCGGGCCGCGCTCCGGGATCGGGGTTTCGTCGCCGGCGCCGATCCGCTGGCGTGGACCGGCGTGGTCGACTCGGTGGGGCGGGTGGCGGAGTGTCTCGAGGCGCTCGAGGCGCGGGGGGTGGTGGTCCGCGATACGAGGATCCGGGAGCCGGGCCTCTCGGGCGTGTTCCTCAAGGTGGCGGGCCGGGAGTTCGAGGCGTGATCGGCGTCGTCTTCCGGGCCATGGCGCGGAGCTTCCTCCGCGACCGAGGCGCCCTGGCCATGAGCGCGGTGCTGCCGCTCGTGGTGTTCGTGGTGTTCGCCGCCATCTTTGCCGGAGCGAGCGGTGAGCAGCTCCGGATCAAGGTGGTGGTGGCGGACGAGCAGGGCACCGGCCCGTCCGGTCGACTGGTGGCGGCCCTCCGTCGCGACTCGGCGCTGACCGTGGCGGACGGGCTGCTCTCGGCCGCCGAGGTCCGCGAGCGGGTCCGCATCGGCGGCGCCGACGCCGGCCTCGTCATCCGCGGCGATGCCAGGCCGCTGACCGATCTGACCGGCGACGGCGATCCCCCGGTCGTGATCGTGGTCGATCCGATCCGCGCGGTGGCGGGGCGGGTCCTGGCCGGTCAGGTCCAGCGGGCCTACTTCACGGCGCTTCCCGACGTCGCCCTCCGGAATACCGCCGATCTGCTTGGCGAAGCGTTCGTCACCTTCACCGATGGCCAGCGCGACACCCTGACCGAACGGTTTGCCGAGTTGGAGCGCGATCTGGCGGAGTCGAGCGACGAGTCGGCGGAAGGTCCCTTCGATGGCCTGGTGACCCGGGAGCCGGTCGGCGACCCGAGCCTCGGCCGGAGCCACGTGGCGTACTATGCCGGGGCCGTGGCGATGCTCTTCCTGCTCTTCTCCGCCGTCCACGGCGCGCTCTCGGTGCTCGAGGAGCGCGACGCCGGTTTGCTCGATCGACTCCTGGCCGGGCCGGGCGGCATCGGTGCCGTCATCGGCGGCAAGTTCCTGTTCCTGGTGGCGCAGGGGGTCGGGCAGGTCACCCTGATCTTCGCGCTGGCGTGGGTCGGGTGGGGCGTTCCCCTGATCGATCGGTGGCTCGGATACCTCCTGGTGACGGTCGCGGCCGCGATCGCGGCGGCGGGTCTGGCGCTGGCGCTCACCACGGCGTGCCGGACCCGCCGTCAGGCGCAGACCCTCGCCAACATCGCGATCCTGGTGCTGTCGGCCATCGGCGGGAGCATGGTGCCGCGGTTCTTCATGCCCGGGTGGCTGCAGTCGCTCGGGTGGATCACGCCGACGACCTGGGCGGTCGAAGCGTACAGCGGTCTCTTCTGGCGCGGCGATCCGACGACGGCGCTGCTCCTGCCCGTCGCGCTCCTGGCTGGTGTCGGTCTTGGCGCCCTCGGGCTGGCGCGCTGGTTCGCTCGGCGGGACGAGGTGATTTGAGTCAGACGCGGCGAGGCGTCGCCTTGCCGCCGGGCCCGCCGCTGTCTACGTTGCTCTCGTGCCGCTCTGGATCGCTGTCTTCGTCGCCACCTTCGTCGGGATGGAGTTGTTCGCCAACCTGATGCATCGCTACGTGATGCACGGTCCGTTATGGATCCTTCATCGATCCCATCACGAACCCCGGCACACCAAGTTCGAACTCAACGATCTGTTCGGGATCGTCTTTGCCGTCCCCTCCATCCTGCTGATCTACTTCGGCACTCACGGCCGGCCGCTCCTCCTCCCGATCGGGCTCGGGATGGCGGCGTACGGCCTGGTGTACTGGGGTTTTCACGACGTGCTGGTCCACCGCCGGATTCCGCACCGGTGGATCCCGAAGGGTGGCTACCTCCGCCGGATCGTGCAGGCTCACCACGTGCACCACGCGGTCCGCACCAAGGACGGCGGCGAGTCGTTCGGCTTCCTCTATGCCCCGGACTATTCCCGGAAGGCCCGACCGGGCGCACCCGCCGAGTAGCCGTCAGGCCACTCGCCCCAGCACCGTCCGTCCCAGCGCCCAACCCATCCACCAGACCTTTCGTCCGGTGCCGACGTACGCCCGTCGGTCCCACGCGTGCGGTCCGCGGCGCCGAATGACGGTGCCGATGTCGGAGTAGATCCACCGGGCGGCGGCAATCGACCACGCCGACCGAAACGGCAGGTGCGCGATCCCGGTGTCGGCGCTTTTGTAGAAGGCGTCGCCCCGATCGAGGAGTCGGCCGACCACGCGGGCCACCGCCTCGCGTCGAGCCGGGCTCGCCACCTCGGCCGCCGGCACTCCCTCCTCGGCGAGCCAATCGAGCGGCAGGTAGACCCGGCCCACCCGGGCGTCGTCCATCACGTCGCGGCTGATGTTGGTCACCTGCATGGCGGTGCCGAGATCCTCGGCGCGCTTCAGGGTCGGCTCGTCCTTGATCCCCATGATGTGCGCCATCATCACCCCGACCACGCCCGCCACGTGGTAGCAGTACACCCGGAGGTCGTCGAAGTCGCGATAGCGGCGGCCGGCGACGTCCATGGCCATGCCGTCGAGCAGTTCGAACGGGTGTCGCCGGGGAATCCCGTAGCGGTGGACGATCCGCGCGATGCCCTGGAAGACCAGGCCCTCGACCGGACGCCCCTGGAGCGCGGCGTCGGTCGTGGCCCGGAGCGACTCGAGTCGCTCGGTCTGGTTGGCCGGCTCGTCGGGCTGCTGGCCATGGCCCAGGGTTTGTCCGTCGATCACGTCGTCGCAGTACCGGCACCACGCGTAGAGCTGATATGCTCCCGCGCGGATCTCGGGGTCGAGCAGGCTGGCGGCCCGGGCAAAGCTCTTCGAGCCGCCCTCGATGACCTGCCGGCAGTGTTCGACGATCCGGTCGGTCATGAGAGTCCCGCGTCCGCCAGCACCAGGCCGGCCGTGGCTTTGGCGGAGTTGACGACGCCGGGCAATCCGGCGCCCGGGTGGGTGCCGGCGCCGACGAGGTAGAGGCCGCCGAGGTCGCGATCGCGGTTGTGGGCCCGGAAGTAGGCGCTCTGCCACAGCACCGGCTCGAGCGAAAAGGCCGAACCCCAGTGGGCGTTGAGTTCGGTCGCGAAATCGTTGGGCGTGAACAGGCGCAAGGTCACGAGCTCCCGGCGGACGTCGGGCAACAGGCGGCGTTCGAGGTACTCCAGGATCCGATCCGCGTACCGGGGTCCGACCGTGGCCCAGTCGATGGCGGCGCGACCGAGGTGCGGCACCGGCGACAGGACGTAGAACGCCTCGCACCCCTCCGGCGCCAGGCTCGGGTCGGTGACCGTCGGGGCGTGGAGATAGAGTGAGAAGTCGTCGGCCAGGCGGCCCCGGGTAAAGATGTCGTCGAGCAGTTCCCGGTATCGGGGTCCGAACAGCACGGTGTGATGCGCGACGCCCGGATATTTCCGGCGGGTCCCGAAGTAGGCCACGAACAGCGACATGCTGTGCCGGCGGCGAGCCAGTCGATCGCCCCGGGCCCGACCGGCGGGAGCGTCGCGCAGCAAGGACCGATAGGTGTGAACCACGTCGGCGTTGCTGACCACGACCTCGGCGTCGAGCCGTCGGCCGTCGGCGGCCACGACGCCGGTTACCCGGCCGCCGGCGGTGGTGATCCGATCGACGTCGAATCCGAGCTGGAGTGAGCCGCCGAGGTCCTCGAGCAGCTTGACCAGGCCCTGGACCAGCGCGCCGGTTCCGCCCCGCGGAAAGTACACGCCCCACTGCCGCTCGAGATGGTGGATGAGCGTGTAGATGGACGAGGCCGCGAACGGATTGCCGCCCACCAGCAGCGAGTGGAAGCTGAACGCCTCGCGCAGCTTAGGGTTGGTCACGTGGCGGGCCACCATCGAGTAGACCGACCGGTAGGCTTCGAGCCGCGCCAGCTTGGGCGCCACCCGGATCATGTCGCGGAACGACAGGAAGGGCACGTGCGCCAGCCGGGTGTAGCCTTCCTCGAACACCTCGGCGGAGTAGCGGAGGAATCGCTCGTACCCGGCCACGTCGGGCGGATGGAACGCGGCGATCTGCTGCCGGGTGGCCTCGAGGTCGTTGCTGTAGTCGAAGTGGGTTCCGTCCTCCCACATCAGCCGGTAGAACGGCATGACCGGCACCAGATCCACGTAACTCGCCATGGTCCGCCCGGCGAGCTGAAAGAGCTCTTCCAGACACGACGGGGCGGTGATCACCGTCGGCCCGGCGTCGAAGGTGAAGCCCTGATCGCGGTAGACGTAGGCCCGGCCGCCGGGTTGATCCCGCCGCTCGACGACCGTGGTTTGGAACCCGGCCTGCTGCAGTCGGATGGCGCAGGCCAGGCCGCCGAACCCGCTGCCGATGACCACGGCGCGTCGGGGCGCCGCGCCGGGCCGGGGAGGAATGGTCGAAGGACGCGCTGCGGTCATCGGGACGAACTCGGAATCCGTTCGGGAAGACAGGCCAGGCCGCGCAGGAGCGGGACCGGTGGTCGTCCGGTCACCAGGCGCAGCCGGTCCCAGGGCGTGAGCCGATCGGCGTAGAACCGCTCGATCAGTCCCTCGCCCAGGCGGTAGAACCGTTCGAGGACCCGGTACCGCTCGTTCGGCGCCGCCGCGAAGAACAACATCCGGTTGAGGAGCCGGAAGAACCGTTGCCGGCGCCAAACCGTCGTCGTCAGGCGCGCCAGCACCGGCGCGAGCGACGCCGAGTCGAGCGGATCGGCGGTGGCGACCAGCTCGGCCGCCTGGACCGCGTGCGGCAACGAGTAGCCGGTGGTGGCATGGAAGAGGCCGGCGCGGACCCCGACCGTCGGCACCCCCGGCACCCAGCTCCTCATCAGGGAATCGATGGCACCGGTCAGCGGAATCGGCAACGCGCCACTCTCGGTCCGGACGACCTCCACGATGTTCCACCCGCGCGCGGTGGCATACCGCTCGATGGCCCGCCGGGAGTCCTCGATCGGGATCTCCGGCCGGTCGGTGTAGGCGGTGTCCTCGAGCAGCAGCAATTCGGGACCGAGGGGCACCGCGTACATGAACCGATAGCCGCCTTCCTGGGCCACCGTCGCGTCCATGATGAGGGGCCGGGTCAGGCCGTGCGGCCGGGCCAGCCGGACCTCGAGCCCCACGAACCGCTGGTAGCCGACCTCGATACCCGGTGGCGACTCCCAGCCGCGACCATCGATGACGCAGCGGGCCTCGACCCGGGAGCCGTCGGCCAGGACGAGCCCGGTCGGAGTCAGCTGAGTCACCCGAGCGTTCGTTTCCAGGCGGTCCGGGAACCGGCCCCGGCACCGGCTGGCCAGTTCGGCCGACCCGATCGAGTGGTACCGGCCGGACAGGGTTCGCGAGAGGGTCGGGAACCGAACCTCGTACCCCTCCCATGTTGCCCGGGCCAGGTCGGCCACCCAGGGCAGGCTGGCCGGGTCCAGATCGGATCCGTGGAACGACCAGGTGTGATTTCCGCCCAGAACGGGACCTGCCTCGAAGATCCGAAACGACGTGGCCGGTCGAAGATCGGCCAGTCGCCAGGCAATGAGGAGGTTGGCCAGCCCACCCCCGACGAGGGCGACATCGACGGTCATGAAGGCCGGTTGGGGATGAGTGCAGAAAGCCGCACGGACACCTGACGTAAGTAATGGTGACCAGCTAAGTTGCCCGCCGTTTTGGCGCCGAAACCCACCGCCGGTCAGGCGTCGGGTCGGTCCAAAATGACGGCGGCTGATCGTCAAATGATCGCCGGTGGGTAAGATCTGCGCGCGGAACCAAATGGGACCGGGCCCGACGCGGCCGGTTCAGGAATCTACCATGGAGAGACGGATGCGGTCCTTACGGCAGCGGTTGACGGCGGTCGGCTTGGCGCTGGCCATCGGCGGGATGACGGCATGTGGGTCCGACGGTGGCGACGGGGGAACCGACCCGGGGCCGAATCCGGCCATTGCCATCAGCCTGAGCAAGACGAGCCTCACGATCCAGCAGGGCGGCAATGACAACCTGACCGCCTCGATCTCGCGGAGCGGCGGGTTCACCGGCACGGTCAACGTCGTCACCGAGGGGGCTCCCGCGGGCGTCACGGCGGCGGTGTCGAACGTGTCGACCTCGGGTGGGACCACGACCGGCACGGTGACGGTCTCCGTGGCCGCCAGCGTGGCGCCCGGGACCTACAACCTGACCGTCCGGGCCAGCGGCTCGGGCGTGGCGGACGTGACCCAGGCCGTCTCCCTGACGGTCACCGCGGCGCCCTCGATCGGGCTCTCGCTTTCGTCGGCCACCGCCTCGATCGACCAGAGCGCCAGCGGCACCGTCACCGTCACCATCAACCGGACCAACTTCACCGGGAACGTGACCCTCGCGCTCGAAGGGGCGCCCACCGGTGTCACCGGCACATTCGCGCCGAACGCCACCGGCGGCAACACCTCGACGCTGACGCTGCAGGTCGGCGCCGCCGTCGCCCCCGGGCCGTACAACCTGACCGTGCGGGCCACCGGAACCGGCGTCACCGACGCCACCGCGCCGCTCCAGCTGACCGTGACGCCGCCGCCCAGCTTTACCATTGCCAACATTGCCCCGAACCCGATCTCGATCGGGCAGAACGGGAACGGCAACGTGACGGTCACCTTTACCCGGACGAACTTCACCGGGAACATCAATCTGAGTCTCGAGAACGCGCCGGCCGGTGTGACCGGGACCTTCAACCCGACCGCGGTGACCGCCACGACGTCGACGCTGCAGCTCCAGGTCGGCGCCGCCGTCACCACCGGGGACTACACCCTGACCGTGCGGGCCCAGGCGCAGGGACAGACCGATCGGACCGCCACGTTCACCCTGACGGTCACCGGCACGGTCCAGGGTTCCTACACCCTGACCACCACGCCGGCGACGCAGACGTCGGTGCAACAGGGTGGTAACACCAACGTGACCGTCAACGTCAATCGGATCGGCGGATTCACCGGGTCGGTCGCGCTGGCCGTGACCGGGGCGCCCGCGGGCCTCACCGCCCAGCTGAACCCGACCAGCACCACCGGGGCCACATCGACGCTCGCCCTCTCGGCGTCGGGCGGCCTGGCCGTCGGCAACTACCAGCTGACGATCACCGGCACCACGGCCGGCCTGGCCAACCAGACCGCCCAGCTGACCGTCAACGTGACGCCCGCGTCGAGCGGCGGGAACGTCACCCTCAACTACTCGGCCTGCGACCTCCAGGAGCGGCCGATCTGGGCGGCCTATCAGGACGGGAACGGCCCGTGGACTCGGGTCGTCGGCAGCGGCGACGTCTACTCCTTCAACGTCGTGAGCGGGCGCGGCGGCTTTGCCATCGTGACCTCGAGCGCGCCCGGGTCGTCGGCCATCGCGATCCAGTACTACAGTCAGGCCGAGCTGCAGGCGATCACGGCGCAGGGGCTGTGCCCGCCGAGTCCGGCCACCAAGAACCTCACCGCCACCGTGGCCAACGTGGCCCTCGGCCAACTGGCTACCCTGTCGCTCGGCGGCGGATCCGGGTCGGTCGTCGGACCCGGGACGACGGTCAATCTGACCGGCGTGGCCAGCGGGACGTACGATCTCTTCGGGTACTCCCGGAGCCTCCTCGGGGCCGGGGCGGGCGACCGGCTGGTGATCCGGCGCGGCATCAACACCGCCGCCCTGGCCAACGGGGCCTCCATCGGTGCGCCGCTCGACTTCACGGGCGCGGAAAGCCGGGTGCCCGCCGCCGCCACCATGACGCTCACCAACATCCTGGGCGGTGAGAGCATCACCCACGGGGTGTTCTACCAGAGCGGCGCCTCCTGCGACGTCAGCGGCCTCTACTTCGGGTCGCAGTCCAACACCTCGACGTTCACGGCCTACGGCGTCCCGGCCGCTTCGCAGCTGGCGGGCGAGACCCACGGACTCTCGGTCCAGGCGGCCACGGGGCTGACGTCGTTCCGCAGCGTGCTCGAGTACTTCTCCGCCATGACCGCGCGGAACATCGCGCTGCCGAACAACCTCCCGGGCATCACGCCGTCGGTGCTGGGCGGGCCCTACAAGCGGCTCCGGTTCCAGTTCACCCTGCCCAACGATCTCGATGCGTCGACGACCGTGGGTTACACCGACGCGGGCAGCGCCAAGGCGGTGCTCATGTCGGCGACCCGCGCCGGCTACCTCGGCGGCTTT
>JAEUJH010000235.1 GCA_016794825.1 Gemmatimonadota bacterium | reverse complement strand
GCCGAGCGTTTCGTCCACGCCCACCAGCGCCGCCACGATCCAGGGCCCGGTGGTGATCTGGTTCTTGACCTTCCCGTCGGGTCCGTGGCGGTAGAGGTGGCCGAACCCGTCGCGCTCGGCAAACCAGATGACGTCGCCGTTTCTGAGGGGCTTCCAGTTGACGCCCCCGCCGATGAGTTCGATCGACCCAATCACGTAGCTGGCGCTGCTGTCGGCCAGGAGTTCCCGGGTGGCGCCGGTGGCCGGATCGGCGGCCAGGAGCCGGACCCTCTTGGGTCCCCGATTGACGTGGGTCAGGTAGACCCGGTCGCCCGTCGGCGACCATTGGACCGCCCCGCCCCCGAAGTTGTACATCGCCATCGACGGTTGCGGCGGCGCGTCGATCCGCCGGACCGCCTTGGTCTCGACCTCCGCCAGGTACCATTCGACCGTTTCGACGATCGAATCGCCCGGGAGCGCGTACGGAAAGCGGTAATGGACCGGCCGGGTCGGCGTCATGCTGATCAGGTCGATCGTGCCGACCTTCCGTTCGTCGATCCGGGCCACCGCCAGCCGCTTCGAGTCCGGCGACCAGACGATCTGCGGGCGGGATGGCATCCTGAGGCGGAGCTGCGTGGCCCGGGGCGCGCCCTCACCGTAGCGGTAGCCGTCGGCGCCGTCGGTGGTGAGCCGGGTCGAGTCGGTGCTCCCCACGGCGCGGATCCAGAGATCGAAACCCGACACGAACGCGTCCCACCGCTCGTCCGGCGACCGCACGAAGCGCATCAGGTTGGGGAGGGTATCGGCCGTGGCGCACCGGTAGCCGGCCAGCTCGCATCGGAAGCCGCGCTTCCCGATCCGGAGCCGGATGGCCCGTTCGTCCTTGCCGTCGCGATCGAACGCGAAGGTCTGGAACGGGAGTTTGCCCGGGTCGACGGCCGTGTCGGCGGCCACCGAGAGGGCGGCGGCCAGGCGGGCGTTGTCGAACAGCAGTCCCTTGGTGCCGGTGGCCGGATTGACCGTCATGAACTCGTAGCCCCGCCGGGTGTGGACTCGATACCAGAACCGGGTGCTGTCCGGGTACCAGTTCGGGGCCACCTGGTCGTGGTAGGTGTGGCGGAGCGTGTTCCAGGTGAGGAACTGTTCGGCCCGGCGGTAGTCGACCTGGGCCAGGGACGGGCGAGCGGCAAGCAGCAGCCCGGCCAACGTCAGGAGGCGGCGCATGTGAGCGAATGTCCTTGGGAAGAGAGCGAGTTTTCGCCCCGGAGAATATCGTGATGGCGCCCGGGCAGCCAGTCCGGGTCGGGCGGCGGTTGTGTTCGGACGCCGCCGGCCGGATGTTTAACGCCTTCTCAGCTTCGATGGTTGATCCGCATGTCCGTCACCCGGTTCCTGACCCTCGTGTCCGTCCTGGCCGCCGCCCCCGCCGTTGCCGCCGGCCAGTCCGCCCCGCCGATTCCCGCCGCCAAGGTGGACGCCGTCTTCAAGGACTTCGGGCCCACGACGCCCGGTTGCGCCCTGGGCGTCTATCGGAACGGGGCGGTCGCCTACGCCAAGGGCTACGGGATGGCCGACCTGAGCCTCGGCGTTCCGATTTCGCCGCGGACGATGTTCGACATCGGCTCGACCTCGAAGCAGTTTGCCGCGGCGGCGGTGGCGCTGCTGGCGCTCGACGGGAAGCTCCAGCTCTCCGACGACGTCCGGAAGTACGTTCCCGAACTGCCCAGCTACGGGGCGCCGATCACCATCGATCACATGCTGCGGCACACCAGCGGGCTCCGCGACTACAACGGGCTCCTCTACCTGGCGGGCCATCGGTTCGAGGACTTTACCGATGACGACGACGCGCTCGCCGTCATCGTGGCCCAGCGGAATCTCAACTTTGCCCCGGGCAGCCGGTGGGACTACAGCAACACCGGGTTCTTCCTCCTGTCGACGATCGTGAAGCGGGTGTCGGGCCTGACCCTGGCGCAGTTTGCCCGGGAGCGGATCTTCTCGCCGCTCGGGATGACCCGGACCCACTTCCGCGACGACCACACCGAGATCGTCAAGGACCGCGCCACCGCGTACTCGCCCGGCGCCAAGGGTGGGTACGTGATCGACATGTCGAACTGGGACCAGACCGGCGACGGCGCGGTCAACACCAACGTTCTGGAGCTGGCGCGCTGGGACGCGAACTTCGCGAACCCGCGGGTCGGTGGTCGCGACTTCGTGACGATGCTCGAAACCCGGGGCCAACTCAACAACGGCGACACCCTCCAGTATGCCCGGGGCCTCTTCGTCGACCGGTATCGGGGTCTGCGGCGCGTTCACCATGGCGGCGCCTGGGCCGGCTACCGGGCCATGCTGATGCGGTTCCCCGACCAGGGGGTGTCGATCGCCGTCACCTGCAACGTCGCCGACGGCGA
>JAEUJH010000222.1 GCA_016794825.1 Gemmatimonadota bacterium | reverse complement strand
CCCGACCGCCAGGCCGGCGATGATGTTGGTGGCCGGCCCGCTCAACGAGGCCTCGGCGATGTCGCGGACGGGTTGCGCGGAGGTGTAGTACTCGGTGACGAGGCCGATCAGGATCCCCGCGATCGTCCCGGCCAGGACGGCGTTGAACGGGTGCATCGGGCCGGAGGACTGAATCGGGAGCGCAGCGCAGAGCCAGTACGCGAGGCCGAGGAACGCGCCCGCGGCGATCAGCGCCACGAGCCGCAGGGCCACAGCCGGATTGCCGCGGGACAAGAGCCGGATCGCCAACATCCCGAGGACCGACGCGGCAAATCCCGCCACCGCCAGGAGGAGCGGCAGGGCGATCGCGTTGACGCGGGTGTCCGCGAGAATGGCCGGGCCGGTGGCGGCGAGGGCGATGGCCGCCACAACCGCGTCGACGTAGCTCTCGAAGATGTCGGCGCCCATGCCGGCAACGTCGCCGACGTTGTCGCCGACGTTGTCGGCGATGGTGGCGGGGTTCCGCGGGTCGTCCTCCGGGATGCCGGCCTCGACCTTGCCCACCAGGTCGGCGCCGACGTCAGCGGCCTTGGTGTAGATCCCGCCGCCGACCCGCGCGAACAGGGCGATCGACGAGGCGCCCATGGCAAATCCACTCACGACCTCGCTGAACTGCACCAGCCGGTCGCCGGGGATCGAACTGCCCAGGGTAAAGTCGAGGAGGAGGTCGGCCAGGAGACCGAGGCCGACCAGGCCGAGGGAGGCCACCGCCAGGCCCATGACCGCGCCGCCGCCGAAGGCGACCGTCAGGGCCGCCGCGCGGCCGGAGGCCCGGGCCGCCTCGGTGGTTCGGACGTTGGTCTTGGTCGCCGCCCGCATGCCCAGGAACCCGGCGAACACCGAACTGATGCCGCCGAAGACGTAGGCGGCGCCGATGCGCCACCCGACGGTCGCCGCGAGCACCCAGGCCACCAGCAGGAGAACCGGCAGGAGTACGACGTACTGGCGGCGCAGGAAGGCCATCGCACCGGATTCGATCAATGCACCGATGGCGATCGAACGCTCGGACCCGGGTGAGTACCGGGTCAGTCGCCAATAGAGAAAAAGCGCCATCGCGAGACCGAGGGCGCCGATGATCGGTGCGAGCTGGACCAGGGACAACATCGAGGAGTGCCTTCCTCGTAACGACCGGGACGGGACCCGTCCCGGTCGCTACGTTGCCAGTCTGCTATCGGGCGAGGCTGGCGAACCAGGGTGCGAGGACGAGCGAAACCACGCTCATGAGCTTGATCAGGATGTTCATGGCGGGGCCCGAGGTGTCCTTGAACGGGTCGCCAACGGTGTCGCCGACGACGGCCGCCTTGTGGGGGTCGGAGCCCTTGCCGCCGTGGGCGCCGCCCTCGATGAACTTCTTGGCGTTGTCCCAGGCGCCGCCCGCGTTGGCCATGAAGAGCGCCATCATGACGCCGGTGACCGTGGCGCCGGCCAGCAGACCGCCGAGCGCCTTGGTGCCGAGCGTGGCCCCGACGACCACCGGGAGGAGAATGGCCGCGACGCCCGGGGCGATCATCTCGCGGAGGGCCGCCTTGGTGGAGATGTCGACGCAGCGGGCGCTGTCCGGCTTGACCCCGGGCTTCCCTTCGAGCAGGCCCGGAATTTCCCGGAACTGGCGCCGCACTTCCTCCACCATGCCCTGGGCGGCGCGACCGACGGCGGTCATGGTGGCGGCGCCGACGTAGAACGGCATGACGCCACCCACGAACAGCCCGATCACGACCATCGGATCGATCAGGTCGAGGCCGGTGAGGCCGACCGCGGAGGTGTAGGCGGCAAACAGGGCCAGCGCGGTGAGGGCCGCCGACCCGATGGCAAAGCCCTTGCCGATGGCGGCGGTGGTGTTGCCGAGAGCGTCGAGTCCGTCGGTGATCTTCCGGACGTCCTTGCCGAGGTGGCTCATCTCGGCGATCCCGCCGGCGTTGTCCGAAAGGGGGCCGTAGGCGTCGACCGTCATGGTCACGCCCACGGTGGCCAGCATGCCGACGGCCGCGATCGAGATCCCGTACAGACCCGCGGTCGTGAACGCGACGTAGATGGCGCCGCAGATCAGGAGCACCGGGATGATGCAGGACTGCATCCCGACCGCGAGGCCCGCGATGATGTTGGTGGCGGGTCCGGTCTTCGACGACTCGGCGATCCGCTCGACCGGCTTGGACGAGGTGTAGTACTCCGTGACCAGACCGATGGCGATGCCGGCCACCGTGCCGGCCACGACCGACCAGAACGGCCCGTACGCCGGGAACGCCACGCCGGCCTCGCTCGTCATCCCGAGCGGCATCATCCCGGTCAGGATGTAGGCGAACACCAGGAACAGGCCGGCGGCAATGAAGGTGACGAGGCGGAGCGCGCTGGCGGGGTTGCCGCCGGCGAGGAGCCGCATGGTCAGGATGCCGATGAGCGAGGCCACCAGCCCGGCCGCCGTGTAGGCGACGGGGAGGAGCATGGCCGTCATCCGGTTGCCGTCGGTAATCAGCGTGGACGTCGCGGCGAGGGCGACGGTGGCGATGACGGCACCGACGTAGCTCTCGAAGATGTCGGCGCCGAGGCCGGCCACGTCGCCGACGTTGTCACCGACGTTGTCGGCGATGGTGGCGGGGTTCCGCGGGTCGTCCTCGGGGATGCCGGCTTCGACCTTACCAACCAGGTCGGCGCCGACGTCGGCCGCCTTGGTGTAGATCCCGCCGCCGACTCGGGCGAACAGGGCGATGGACGACGCGCCCATCGCGAAGCCGGAGATGATCTCCGAGAAGAGCTTGGCGTTGGTGGTGGCTTCCTCGGCCCCGATGAACCGGAAGACGATCGCGATCCCGGCCAGTCCGAGCGACGCGACCGCCAAACCCATG
>JAEUJH010000208.1 GCA_016794825.1 Gemmatimonadota bacterium | reverse complement strand
ATCGGCCGCGGCAAGCACGAGGTGTACTGGCTCGCCAACAACGGGACCATCACGACCAGCACGTGGTATCGCGACACCCTGCCCGCCTGGGTCAAACGGTTCAACGCCCTCCGGATTCCCCACGGCTACGCCGGCCGGGCCTGGACCCCGCTAATGCCCGACGCCGCCTATCCCGAGGTCGACAGCGTTCCGATCGAGGCCTTTGGCCGGAACCAGACGTTTCCGCATCGGTTCCCCGCCGATTCGAACGCCGCCGCGGCCCAGATGCGGTTCTCCCCGATGGTCGATGAGCTGACCTCGCGCTTTGCGCTGACCGGGTTCCGTCAGTTGGGCCTCGGCCGCGGTCCCGCCACCGACGTCCTGGCGGTGTCGTTCTCGGGCACCGACTACGTCGGGCATTTCTACGGACCCGAGTCGAAGGAACAGCACGACCAGATCCTGCGTCTCGACCGGATGCTCGGTGCCTTCCTCGACTCGCTCTATGCCGAGCGCGACGGCTCGCGCATCATCGTGGCGCTCACTGCGGACCATGGCGGGGGTCTGATCCCCGAGTTGCACGGCAAGCTCCGAGTCGGGATCGAACCGGCCATGGCGGCCGCCCGGGCGCTGGTTCGCAAGGCGGCCGGCGACACCAACGCCGTCGATTTCGAGAGTGGCGCGTTCTTCGTCGATTCCGCGGGCCTGGCCCGATCCGGGCTCACGGTCGAGCAGGTCACGGCGGCGTTCAGCGACGCGGCTCGGAAGATTCCCGGTGTGGCCCAGGTGGATCGATTTGCCGATCTGAGCCGTCGGAACCTGGCCAAGGACGAACTGGCTCGCCGGTGGCTCAACATGTTCGCCGATGACATGCTCCCGGTGGCGGTGGTGACGCTGGCGGAGGGGAACATCTACGACTATCCGATCGTCGCGACCCACGGCTCGCCGCACCGCTACGACTCCCACGTGCCGATGATCTTCTTCGGCCCGCCGTTTCGCCCCGGTGTGTATCGACGCTTCGTCCGGACGGTCGACATCGCCCCCACCCTCGCCCGCGCCCTGGGCGTGACCCCGGCGGAGCCGCTCGACGGCCGCCCGCTGGCCGAAGCGCTCCGCTGACCTCGACCCCCGACCCGAGTCGCCCATGAAGGCCGTTTCGCTCGCCGCACTCCTCCTTGCCGTGGCCGGCCCGCTCGCGGCCCAGACCCGGAACGTCGAACATGGCCGGCGTCCCGGGCGCCTGGCCATCCGGAACGCCCTCGTGGTGCAGGGCAACGGCACCCCGGCGGAAGGCCCCTATGACATCGTCGTCGAGGGCAACCGGATCGTGGATCTGGTGGCCCTTGATCCGGTGGCGGTCAAGGCCGGCGTGGCCCGTCGGCCCCGGGCCGACGCCGAGATCGACGCGACCGGCAAGTACGTGCTGCCCGGCCTCATCAACTCGCACGCCCACCTCCAGGACGAGCGGGGCGGACATCCGCAGCCCTACGAGTACCAGTTCAAGCTCTGGCTCGCCAACGGCGTCACCACCATCCGGGACGTCAGTTCAGCGGGCGACGCGCGGGAGTTCGTCCGACTCAAGCAGCAGAGCGCCGACGGCCAGATCGAAGCGCCCCGGACGTTCATCTACGCGGGCTACAACCGCGGTCCCGCCATCCGGACCGCCGAACAGGCTCGGGCGCGGGTCCGCGAGGTCAAGGCGCTCGGCGTCGATGGCATCAAGATCGGCGGCATGGAACGCGACCTGATGGCCGCCATGGAGGACGAAGCCCGCAAGGAGGGGCTCCCGGTGGCCCATCACGTCGGGGTCGAGGAGACGACGGCGTGGGATGACGTCAAGTTCGGCACCCGGAGCATCGAGCACTGGTACGGTGTGCCAGACGCCGCGTTCGAGGAAGGGGTCCAGAAGTTCCCGGCCGACTTCAACTACAACGACGAGACCCATCGGTTCCGCTACGCCGGGCGGATCTGGCGCGAGGCGGAACCCACCCGCCTCCAGGCCGTGCTCGCGGCCATGGCGGAGCGCAACGTGGCCTGGAACCCGACGCTGGTGATCTACGAGGCCAGCCGCGACCTCCAGCGAGCCCAGACCCAGCCTTGGTTCAAGGACTATCTCCACCCGACCCTCGAGGAGTACTTCCGGCCCAACCCGGCCAACCACGGCTCCTATTTCATCGGCTGGTCATCGACCGACGAGGCTTACTGGAAGGAGAACTACCGGATCTGGATGGCGGCCCTTCGCGACTTCGAGCGCAAGGGCGGCCTCATCGGCGTCGGCGAGGATGCCGGGTTCATCTACCAGATGTACGGATTCGGTGTCATCCGCGAAATGGAACTGCACCAAGAGGCTGGCTTCCACCCGCTCAAGGTGATCCAGCACGCCACCCACAACAATGCCCGGATCATCGGCGCCGACACCACGCTCGGCCGAGTCCGGGTCGGGTACCTGGCTGATCTGATCGTGGTCAACGGCAACCCGCTCGAGGACCTCAAGGTCCTCTACCCGACCGGCACCACCGCCATCAAGGACGGCAAGGAAGTCAGGGCCGGTGGGATCGACTGGACCATCAAGGACGGCATCCCGTACCGGGTGCCGCGACTGATGGACGAGGTGAAGGAACTGGTGGCCAAGGCTCGAGCGGAATGGGCCAGGAAGCCCCGGGGATGAGCGACGAACCCCGGGCCGCCGGCGCCCAGGTCGGTTGCCGCTTCTGGGAAGGCGCGAGCGGCGACCACGAACGCACCAAGGCGGAGATTCGCTACTTCGGCATCACCAAGCGGATCCCGGTCGCCGCGTTCCCGAAGACGCTGACCGAACTGCGGGTCCGGGCACTCGAGTGGGATGAGTCGCCCGATGGCGTCCGCCGCGACCTGCCGGCGTCGCTGCCGACCAGTATGCAGGGATGGGAGCCGGTGCCGGGCGGCACGGTCGAACGGTACGAGGCGTTCGACCGCGATACCGGCGACCTGCTCGTGTTCTGGCGAGTACCCTGCCGCCGCAAGGGCTGAGCGACGGCCGAGCCGGTCAGCTCGTCAGGAAGGGCAGCAATTCCGCCAGCGTTTCGCCCGGCGCTTCCTCGGCCAGGTAGTGCCCGCACTCGATGGCTCGCCCCGACACCGACACCACCCGTTGGCGCCAGTCGTCGAGCGGCTTGAAGCAGGCACCCACCACCCCGTGCGCCCCCCACAACACCATCAGCGGCGACCGGACCCGATGATCGAGGTCGATCTCGTCGTGCTCGAGATCGATCGTGGCGGCGGCCCGGTAGTCCTCGCAACTCGCGTGGATCACGGCCGGGCTCCGAAACGCCGAGCGGTACTGCGCCAGCGCCACCGGATCGAAAGCCGCCAGTCCGGCGTGCCGACTTCCGAGGTGGCGGGTGACGAAGAAATCCGGATCGGCGCCGATCAGCCGTTCCGGAAAGGGCGCGGGTTGGATCAGGAAGAACCAGTGATAGTACGCCTCGGCAAACCGGCGGTCGGTCTGCTGGTACATCGTCCGCGTCGGCACGATGTCGAGCACCGCCCACCGGTCGATCCGGGCTTCGTGGTCGAGCACCATCCGGTGGGCCACCCGCGCCCCCCGATCGTGCCCGACCACCTTGAATCGGTCGAAGCCAAGCGACGCCATGACCCGGACCTGGTCCTCGGCCATGACCCGCTTCGAGTAGGCGGAGTGGTCGGGAGGCCCGTCCGGCTTCCCGCTCGCCCCGTACCCTCGCAGGTCCGTCGCCACCACCGTAAACCGCTCGGCCAACGCTCCCGCGATGCGATGCCACATTGCGTGAGTCTGCGGATAGCCGTGCAACAACAACAACGGTGGGCCCGAGCCACCGACCACGCCGTGGATCACGACTTCTCCCACGTCGAACCACCGCGGCTCGAACCCCGGAAAAAGCGTCATCAGTCCTCGGGGTCCAGGATCTGCCGGATCTGGGCCAGCGCGTCATCGAGGTGCGCGCGGGTGGCTCGATCGGTGGTCCGGCCCACGGCCCGCCGAATGTCGGTCTGGAGCGTCGTCAGTTCCGCGCGGAACGCCGCCTTGATGTCGCTCGTGGCTCGGGCGGCCCGGAAGTTGGCCGCGAAGCCCGGAGGCAACCCGGCGGGCAACTGAACCGGCGCCGGGTTGATCTTCCCGCGCGCCTGGGTCAGGTAGCTCCGCTGCAGCTCCCGGCGGAACGCGTCGATCGTCACCGAACCCGCGCCCAGTTCGCCCCAGATCCCGGCCCGAACGTCGGCCAGCATCTCGTTCAGCGAATAGGCGTCGCGCCGGTTCGAGGCCAGCGCCTCGAACTCGATGACCCGCTCCAGTCGCCGATCGTTGAACAAGGTGCTCAGGACACTGCTCTGGGCCCCGTTGATCCGACCGATGGCCCCTTCCACCTCGATCCGGCGGAGGATGTCGGGCACCAGGAAGAACGCCGGCGTCGCGAAGGCGTTGTCGTTGAGGAACTTCACCGCCTCCTTCTGGCGCGCCCGGCTCCACGGCGTGTATCGCGGTCCGCTCTGGCCGGCATACTTCTCCTGGGCATCGGCGCCGCCGACCATCACGGCCACGTGCCGAAGCTCCGTCGCCCACTGCCCGATGACTCGCGAGTAGAGGAGGTCGAGGTCGTCGAAGTCCTGGCCGTCGTGCACCGCCGCCGGGATGATCAGCGGAACCACCTGCTTGATGCTCTTGATGCCCCACCCGGTGGCCTTGACCGGATCGGCGTCACCCACGGCTTCGGTGTGATCGCCGGGATCCGCCCCTCGCGAATCCGACATGTTGAACCGGTACCAGGGAATCGAATCCTGCTCCCGCGACCAGCGATCGAGCGTGGCCCACTCCTCGTCGGGTGTCCGCGCGCCCGGGATCGGCGCGTAACCCCACCGCGTGGTGTACTTGTCCCACGGACCGATCCGGGGAATCAGGTCGTCGAGATCGATCCGGTCTTCCGGCTGGGCCGTGTAGTTGAACCGGGAGTAGTCCATGATCGACGGCGAGTGACCCATCCGCTTGACCCAGGTCCGGCTCCGGACGCTGTCCACCGGATAGGTGGCGCTCCCCTTCTGATCGTGCTGATACCCGAGCGTGTGACCGACCTCGTGGGCCACCACGAACTCGACCAGACGCCCCATCAGGGAATCCGGGAACGGCCACATCCGGGCCCGCGGATCCAGATGGCCGACCTGCGAGAAGTACCAGGTCCGCTGCAGGGTCATGATGTTGTGATACATGTAGATGTCGGACTCGAGGATCTCGCCGGTCCGCGGGTCGTGCACGTTGGGCCCCGTGGCATTCTCGATCGTCGAGGGGAACCAGCGCACCACCGAGTACCGGGCGTCCTCCGGCGACCAGTCCGGATCCTCTTCCTTGCTCGGCGCGTCCTTGGCCACGATCCCGCGCCGGAATCCGGCCGCCTCGAACGCCACCTGCCACTGCTCGATGCCGCGCCGGACATAGGGCTTGAGCCAGTCGGGCGTGTTCGGATCGACGTAGTACGTGATCGGCTTGACCGGCTCCGACAGCGCCGCGGCCGGATCCTTCTTCTCGAGCCGCCAGCGAACCAGGTAGGTCCGAGTCTGGGCCCTCTGCTCCGGGCGGCCGTAGTCGATCTGATCGAGCGAGAAGAACCCGATCCGCTTGTCGGCCAGCCGCGGCATCATCGGCTTTTCGGGGAGCTTGATCATGCTCCAGTGCATCGTCACCGTGGCGGTGCCGGTGGCGGCCGGGGCAAACGGATTGGCGGCCACCGCCGGACCGGCCGGCGGCGGCGGGTACGTCAGGGTCGCTTCGACCTCGATGTTGGTCGGGAAGGACAGCACCCGCTCGATGAACGACCGGTTCGGATCCGGTGCGCCCCGATACTGCGCTCCCGGCCCGAGTTCCGGCGGCGGCGCCGTGTACATCCGGGACACCTCGATCACCGCGGCGCTGTCGGGGCCATAGGCCTCGACATTGAACGCGGCGACGACCAGATCGTTGTTGGAGTTCCGGACCGCGCGGTAAATCGGGTTGGTCGAATCGGCCACCGTCGCGTAGGAAGTGCTTCGGAGATACACCTTGTTGTCCCGCCGCTCCCATTTCAGCACGTAGGTCCGGCCGGTCTGCTGCCCGCCATACCCGACGTTGAGGGGCGTCCGGGAAGCCCGCGGAACCAGGAGCATTTCTCGATTGAGTTCGCCCCGCGGGATCTCGAAGTAGAGGCGGCTCCCGATCCGATGGGTCTTGAACAGGCCGTCCCGGCTCTTGGCCTCGCCGGTAATGACCGTCCGATACGGCCGCGGCGTCGGGTCGGCGCCCGCGCCGGCACCCGGACCCGCTGGGCCCCGTCGGGTGCTGTCCTGGGCCGCGCCGGCCGCGGTCGGCTGTCCACCGGGCGGTCCGCCGCCCTGTGGACGCATGGCGGGTTGAGCCGGCTGCGGCGTCGGCGTTGGCTGGCTCGGCCGACAGCCGAGCGCCAGCACCAGGATCCCGAGTCGCGCGAAACGAGCAGTCATGATGCCCTCGATGGAACGAGTCTGATTCCCGCCACGAGGAGCCCGGCCCGGATGGCCGGGCAGGGATCGGGTCGGGCGGAATTGGAAGGTTCGAACCGGCACGAGTCGTGTCGGATACCGTGTCCTACGCCCAGCCAAGCCGGTTCGTTGGGCCGATCAGAGGCGGAACAGGTAGCTCGCCTTGGCAAAGAACCCGTCGACGGTCCGTTCCAGCTCCCGGAACCGGAATCGGCGGGGCTCCGTCAGCGTAGCCCCATACCCCAGATAGAACAGGGTGCCGGGCGTCGGCCGGTAGCTGAACAGCCAGTCGACCCGGAAATCGTTGAGCCGGTCCCCGGTGTCCCGGATCCCGCCGACCAGCACCGGGCGGCCCTGCCGGTCGACCCACGGGCTTCGCTCCCGCGCGCTGTACTGGCCGATGAACCGGAAGAAGACCGCTCGACTTGCCTGGTACTCGACCTTGAGCCTCGGGATGGTTTCGCTGGAATAGCGGGAGCCGTCCCGCCGACGGCTGATCGTCTGGCGCGTCAGCTGGAACGCCGCCCGCACCGCGCCACTCGGCCGGAGATCGATGGTGGCGTCGAACCGGGAACTCCGCCCGGGCGCCGCCTCCCTGAAGATCGGGGTGTTGCCCACGCTGGCGCTGACCGACAGGGTGTAGAGACGGTACGTAGGCGTCGTGACCCGAATCGACCCGCCCACCTGGTTCTTCTCCTGACCCGGAACCGCAAACGCCACGGTGTCGCCCGGAACCGCGACTTCCAGCCCCGCATAGTCGGCCGGCGCGTAGCTGTAGTAGGCCCGCGTCAAGCTCCCGCCGAGTTGCCAGCCGCCCCGGAGCGTGGCCGATGGGAAGATCGACTCATTCCCCTCGATGGTCCCGTCCCCCGGCTCTGAATAATCCCAGATCCGCCCGATCCCCATGAACGCCCCATACGTCTCAACCAGCGCCCCGGGTCGCCCGTACCCGCTCAACCGATTGAAGGCGTTGGCCTCGATGATTCCCGTCCGGTTCACGAACCCGGCCGCCGCGTTGAAATCGGGAGCGATCGCCTTGGCGCTGTAATGGAAACCCCAGCGGCGCCCCGTGCGGTCCCAGGCCGCCTCCAACAGCGGGCCGCTTCGTCCGGTGCCGCCGGTCTCGGTCCAGGACTCGACCGCCTGAACCTCCACGTAGTACAGCTTGTTGTGGTAAAAGCGGAGATCGGCGCCAGCCAGTCGGCTGTAGTCGCCGCCCTCCTCCCGCGTGGTCAGCACCGCCCCCAGGGTCGAGCTCCGGCCCAGATCGGTGCGGAGTCTGGTGACCCCGAACACTGGCGTCCTGGCACCGATCGTCGACTGATCTGATCCGTCCGCGGCCGCCATCGCGGCAATGTTCAACCGCCCGACTTTGCCGGCCAGTTTGATCCCGGCATCCGGGTTGCCGATCCGCCGGGTGTAGATCAACTGATTCGGGGTGTCGAACAACTCCAGTCCATCGAGGAAGAACGGCCGCTTTTCGGGGTAGAACAGGGCAAATCGCTCGTTCAGCGTCACCTGGCCGACGTCCGCCTCGACCTGCGAAAAATCCGGGTTGACGGTACCGTTCATCGTCAGGTTCTGACTGATCCCCCAGCGCACGTCCGCGCCGAAGTCACCGACACCGTCGTATTTCCAGTTCGCGAGCGGGTCGGGCGCCCCGTCGAGCCGACCGGTCACGGTCGGAGTCATCTCGAGTACCAGACCACGCCGCATATCCGTCAGCCCTTCCAACGTCCCGGCCTGTCCGAGAAAGCTCGCGTTGGCCCGAACCGCCGGCGTCCAGACGTCTTGAAAACCGGAATGCTGGACCCGACGCAGCACGTTGATGCCCCACGTCTGAGTCCGGCCCTCCTGGTAGCGAAGGCTCTTGAACGGAATCCGGATCTCGACTTCATACCCCCCGTCCACCATCCGGCCCTTCGACTCGAACACGTAGTCCGGATTGAGGTCGACGCTCCCATCGAGCGGGTTGATGCCACCCACCCCACCGCTCCCACCGCTCCGGCCACCCGCGCCGCCGCCGAAGTTGTCGCTCCGGGTCCCGTCCTGCTGCACGCCCAGGGCGTTGACCCCGAACAGGAAGGCAATCCGCCGATCGTTGTAGGTGTCGAGCAGGATCTGGACGTGATCCTCGCTCGCGATGTTGTCGCGGTTGGCCCGGGTCGCCCGAACCACGTCGCCGTGGAGCTCTCGGGCCCGAATTCCGAAATGGATGGCGTCCGGCGCGTACCAGACCAAAACCTCGGTCGGTTCTTCAGCCGCCCGGCCGTCCACCGGCTGGAACTGGGAGAACTCGGTGAGCCGGGCCGCCCGCCGCCACGCCGGCTCGTCCAGGTTGCCGTCCACCACCACGCTGCTGTCGATCCGGGGTACCCGAACAGCGATCTGGCGGGAGCGACCGCTGAACACCGGGGCCGGGTCCTGGAACGCCATCAGGGCAAGAAGAGTCGGGAGTATCATGGGCCGGGGAATTTACCCGGGTCCGGCGCCGGATGAACCCTCCCCTCGATCCGATCCCAACCGCCTTCTCCATGCCTCATAGCGGGGTGAACTGAGGCGGCGTCCGGCCGTTCAACCGAAGGTAGGGCACGAGTTGACCCAGGGTCCACGCGGAGTGCTGAAGGGCGGTGATGTTCCACCGCCACC
>JAEUJH010000153.1 GCA_016794825.1 Gemmatimonadota bacterium | reverse complement strand
ATCGCCTCGAGCTCGCGGAGGACGGCGGTGTCGTTCTTGGCGCGGGCCCGCTGCACGAGTTCGTCGTAGATGATCTTTTCGTTGTTCTCGTTGCTCATCTGACCGACGCCGACGTACACCGAGAACCATTCCGGGTGCATCTCCACCAGGCGCGGCCCGATCGACGTGCCGAAGGAGTATCCCATCACGGCCATCTTGCGGGGGCCGAGCTTTTCGCGGAGGTGACGGACGACGACGGCCGCGTCCCGCGCGAGCTGCTCGAGGGAGAGCGTGGCGCCCAATCGGGCCGAGTCCGCGGCGGAGAAGCTCTTGCCGACGCCCCGCTGATCCCAGTTGACGACGGTAAAGAAGTCCTCCCAGGGTTTCTGGTAGGCCCACGTCATCCCCATGAGAGCGCTGCCGGGGCCGCCGTGGAGAACGAGCAGCACCGGATTGGCGCGGTCGAGTCCGCGGATCGAAATCCACTGCTTGCTGCCGTTGACCTCGATCTGCTCGAGCTCCTCGATGCCGCGGGGCGTGTGGATCCGACCCAGGTCGCGGAGCCGCGCGGCGATCGAGTCGCGCGAGACCGTGGCCGCCACGGGCTGCGCGACGAGCGGGGTCCTCGAAACGGGCGCGGCCACGACCGCGCAAAGCATCAGGGCAAACCGCGACGGTGTCATTGGAATCGATGCGTCAGGAGTTGGGGGCTCGGTCACGATGACCTGGGCCATCGCCGCCTGGCTCCCACGGCCAGGCCCTGCGCCGCGCAAGCTACCCGCCGCCATGGCGCTTGGCCAGAGTTTGGAGCTGCCCCCAGCGTTCGAGCGGGGGGCGCGCGCGTCGCCGGGCCCGTGGCCGAGCGGCGGTGGGTTCTACGGCTTGGCGTCGAGGAAGTCGTTCACCATGGGGACGATCGTGGACATCCGGTCCATCAGGGTCACGTGCGTGGTGTTGGGCAGGACGGCCAACCGCGATGCCGAGCGCGGCCGCATGTCGCCGTGCACCTCGCCGCCTTTCAACCGGAACATCTCCGCGACGTGATCGAGCCGGATACCCTCGGCATCGCCATGGATGAAGAACATGGGTGCGGTGGTTGCCCGAAGCTGGTCGGCGGTCAGGTCCATCCCGTTGTTGTTGGCGGCCACCATCCGCTCGACGAACCGCGCGAACTGATCCGGCGTCGGGCTGAGGCGTCGGTACTCGCTCTCGATGGGCGAACCCTTGAAGACCTCCGCGGTGAGGTTCCGGAGGGCGTCCTGACCCTCCGGGATCACGCCGTCGCGGCGGAAGGGGGACGAAATGACGACCACTTTCCGGACCCGGTCGGGATGGCGAACGGCCACCCGCATCGCCACGCCCCCGCCCATGCTGTATCCGATCACGTCCGCTCGCGGAATCCCGAGATGGCCGAGCAGCGCCGCGACGTCATCCGCGAGGTGGTCGCTGCTGAACTCCCGGCGCGTGTCTGCCGTCCGTCCGTGACCCTGCATCTCGATGGCAATGACCTTCCGGGTCTTCGTCAGCTCGCCGATCCACCCGTCCCAGTTGGTGGTGATCGTCATGAACGCGCCGTGCAGCAGCACGACCGGTTCGCCGCGACCGTGGATCTCGTAGTACATCTTGAGCCCGTTGACCGGTGCATAGCCGGTCGTCGGTCGCGGCTGCGCCGCCAGGTCGGTGATCGCCATTGCCATCGCCATCGAGAGGTACACTGGTAGCCGCATTCGGGGGCATCTCCGCGTCATCGTGGGGTCTGCCCGGTCGCCCGCGCCCCGGGCGACCGGCTCGAGACTCGTCTCGTCAGGACGTCACCAACGTGGCGAGCAGCTCGTCCAGCGACTCGAACTGTTCCGGCGCTCCGCTCGAGCTTCCCGACGCGATGGCCTCATCCAGGGCCTGCTTCGAGGGATAGCGCTCGTGGAGGACCAGCAGCGTCCGGCCCCCGCTTTCCTCGAAGGTCAAGGTGGACAGGGCGCCATCGGGGCCCTCTTCGTTCGTCCAGACGATCCGGGTGCCGGGGATGACTTCGATGTACTTGCCGAAGAACGCCATCGGCTGTTCAAAGTCGGGGTGACTGAACACGAAGCGATACGTACCCCCGGTGCGAACGTCGGCCTCGCAGGAGACGAAGGTGATGCCGAACGACTTCGGCGTCCACCAGCACTGGAGCAACTCGGGTTTGCTCCAGGCCTCGAACACGAGGCGCGCGGGGGCGTCGAAGGTTCGCGTGATGACGAGTTCGGTGTCGGACTTTCGGTCGATCGTGGTGGGGTTGCTCATGGGAGTTGGCTCACTTTCTCGTGGTCCGGGCATCGGCCCGTTCGGTCCGCTTCAGTTCCTCGACGACCTTGTCCAGCTCGACGAAACGGGAATCCCAGAGTTGACGGTAGCTCTCGATCCAGGCCGCCTCCTCCTCGAGTCGGCGGGGGCCGAGCGTGCAGGTCCGCACCCGGCCGGCCTTGGCCGTGGTGACGAGCCCCGTCTGCTCCAGGACACCGATGTGCTTCTTCATGCCGGTGAGGGTCATCCGGAACGTCCCGGCCAGTTCCGTGATCGAGGCATCGGCCCGGCCGAGCCGCTCCAGAATGCCGCGCCGGGTGGGGTCGGCCAGCGCGGCGAACGAGGCGTCCAGGCGGGTTCGATTAAACTGTACCATATGGTTCAGTATATCGCGCCGACGGAGGACGCGCAATGGGGGGGCAGGCATCACGCGAGCCGGTGCTACGCTTCGTTGTAGGCTCGCTCGAGGGTCGCGACGTCGAGCTTGACCATCTTCAGCATGGCCTCCATCACGGCCTTCACTCGCCTGCCGTCCGGGTCGTCGATCAGCTCCATGAATCGGCGCGGAACGATCTGCCAGGAGAGGCCGAACGGATCCTTGATCCAGCCGCAGTGTGAGGGCTTTGCCCCGGCCTTGATCAGCCGGTCCCAGTACGCGTCGACCTCGGCCTGGTCCTCGCAATCCACGTAGAGCGAGAAGCCTTCCGAGAAGCTGAAGTGCGACCCACCGTTGTAGCCCATGAACACCTGGCCCCCGACCACGAACTTGGCGGAGGTCACCGGACCGTCCTTGCCCGTGCGGGCGATGTCCTTGATCTCGGAGTCCGGGAAGGTGGCGGTGTAGAACGCCATGGCCGCCTCGAGCTGATCGTTGAACATGAGGAACGGCGTCACCTTGCTCATCGAAGTCCTCCTTCTGGCTGAATGCGGCGTGCCCGGCGTTTCCAAGTGGGGCTCGGGCCGAATCGTCCCGGCGTGCTGGCACTGGTCAGCTGCGTCTTCAGCCGAATGCCGGCTGGCGTCCATCGGATGCTTCCGCCGTGGGCGTCCCATGTCGTGACGCGAGCGATCATGCAAGGCTCCAACCAGCATCGAGGCGCGGCAGCGAGATGTCAAGCCGACGTAGGACCTAACTAGACGTCGCGTCCCTGCGGCCGGGCGGGAAGAACAGGCGCTCGAATGCCAGGGCCGCGATGGCGCCGGTTGCGTACATGACGAGATCGAGGGGATCGAAGGTCCGACCAAAGGCGGCAACGCCAAGATACTGAAGCAGCTCGATGGCCGCTCCAACGAGGAAGACAGCGGTGGCCCGCACCACCGGGAGGCCAAGCCTCGGCCACTGCTCCAGCCCGACGCCGAGAAGGAGGACGAGTGAAAAGGGAAGGAGCAGGTCGATCAGGTAGCCCGTCACGAACGGCCGAAATGGGCCGCGATAGTGCGGCCCGGTGACGAGATGAAGGGCCCCGACGCCCAGACAAATGGCGACGACGACGGGCTTTCGAGGAAGGCCGCGCCACGGCATCAGCCGGGCCTACCCGCTGAGGCGGATGTCGGCCGGACGCCCAGCATCAGACGCGCGGGGCCTCAGCGCCCCGCCGGCCAGACCCGGGCCAACGTCTCGCCGTCGTACAACACCCCGTCCTTCATGACCGAGCGGATCGTCCGCAGGTGGCGGACGTCCCGGCGCGGGTCCCGGTCCAGCACCAGCAGGTCGGCCAGTTTGCCGGCCTCGAGGGTGCCGAGATCCCGGCTCATGCCTAACGCCCACGCCCCTTCGACCGTCGCCACCCGGAGGACCTCCATCGGGGTCATCCCGCCCCGCGCCAGCGCTTCCAACTCCCAATGCGCCCCCAGGCCATCGAGCTCGCCGTGGCTGCCCAGCCCGACATGGCCGCCGGCCCGGAGGATCGCGGCCGCGCCCGCCGCGATCGCCGGGTAGTGATAGTCGCTCGGGTCGGCCCACGGAATGCGCTGGGTGGCGCGGGCGGTGAGGATGTCGGCCGGGACGAAGCGGGCCAGTTTGGGATCGTCGAGGATCCGCTCCTTTGCCAGGAAATCGAACTCGGCGAAGGGGCCGCCGAAGGCCACCAGCAGGGTCGGGGTGTAGACGGTGCCCGAGCGGGCAAAGAGTTCGACGACGTCCCGATGGATCGGGACGGTCGGAAGGGCGTGCTCGTTGCCGGCAAAGCCGTCGAGCGCGTGGGTCAGGTCCATCCGGAGATCCGCCCCGCCCTCGGTGGTGGCGAGGAGGCCCAGCTCCCGGCTCAGGTCGGCGACCCAGCGCCGCTGGGTCCGGTTCCCCACCATGTACGACTTGATCTGCCGGGTGCCGTACCGGTCCCGGTACCGGATCAGCGTCTGCCGGACCTCCTCGGCCGAGCGGAACTCGAGGCCGAAGAGGCCCCGCCCGGCCGAGAAGATCCGGGGGCCGATCATCTCACCGGTCTCCACCAGATCGCCGTAGCGGAAGATGTCGCGGTTCATCGACTGGGGGTCGCGCGCGGTGGTGACGCCGTACGCGAGGTTGATCGCCGCGCTCCAGTTGTCGAGATCGAGCACGCCCCGCTTGATGTCCCAGTGCGCGTGGAGGTCGATCAGGCCGGGCACCAGGAAACGGCCGCTCACGTCGATCACGGCGGCGCCGGCCGGAACCGGACCCCGAGGCCCGATCCGGACCAGCCGCCCCCCGGTCACCACGACATCCGCGTTAGGCACCACTCGACCGGCCGCCAGGGTGATCACGGTGCCACCGCGGAGCACCACGGTGCCGGCGGGTCGGGCCCGCGGGCGTTCCACCGCGGCGTCGACGGTGGTCACCGCGCCGCCGTCGCCGCGGATGGTGACCCGGCGGCCCGCCTGCCAGAAGATCGCCCGGCCGTCGGCACTCCACCCCACGGCGTCGGCGCCCTCGGGGTCGAGCACTTGGGCCGGGGCCCCTTCGGCGCGGACGTCGATCGTGATCCCGGACCCGGACGGCACGGTGAGCAGGTACGGCAGGTTCGCCACCAGGGCCACCGCCCGGCCGCCCTCCGGCGCGATCAGGATCTCGCTCACTTCGGCCGGAGGAAAGCTCCGGCGCGCCGAGGTCACGGTCATCACCACCCGCCGATCGCCGCCGGCCGGCGCGAACGACACCAGTTCGCCCCGCGCCGTGGTGGCAAAGACCCGCCCCTCCGGACCCTGGTGCGGCCGGACCAGCCCGTCGGCCGGACCGAGCACGGCGGCTCCGCCGCCCGCGGCCGGGATTCGGACGATCCGGGCGTCGAGCAGCGGACCGAACAGGCCATTCTGTTCCCGGCGGGCCCGGGTCGGCGCCTCGATCGCGAGGAGCGAGGACCCGTCCGGGGTCCAGGCCAGATCGGCGTAGAAGGCGGGGTGGTCCGTTAGGCGGATCGGCCGGTCGGAACCACCGGGCCGGGCCTTCCAGACATGGCCGCCGCTGTCGGCCGACCAGGTGGCAAACGCCACCCAGTCGCCATCCGGGGACCAAGCCGGCTCCGATTGCGACCGCCCCCCGGACGCGAGCGGCCGGGACGGGCCGCCGCCCACGGCCTGGGTATGGATGGCGGCAAACGCGGGAAAGGCGACTTCCCGTCCGCCCGGCGCCACCGCGGCGCGCCCGATGACGGTGGCCCGGACCGGGCCGTCGGCCACCCGGAGCGCCACGGCCGGAGGCCGCGCCAGGCCCGAGAGGTCGACGGTCGCGCGGAAGGGAATCTCCCGGGCCGCGCCGGTGGCGAGGTCGATCCGGCGGAGCTTGCCGCCGTACCCCGCCACCAGGGTCGAGCCGTCGGGCAGGAGCGCCATGTTGGGCAGGACGTCGCGGCTCGCCTTGGCCTCGAGTTCGTCGCGCTGGAAGGGGCCGAGGAGTCGGCGCTCGTCGCCGGTGACGAGATCGCGGAGCCACAGCTCGGTCGTGCCGCGGCGCTGCGTGGCATAGAGGAGCCGGCGCCCGTCCGCCAAGGGGACCGGCTTCATGGCGGAGGTGGCCCGGGTCACCACGACGGTCTGGGCGCCGGTCGCGAGGTCGAGCCGCGCCACCGAGGCCCGCGGTCCTTCGAGCGAGCGATACTGGCGCGGCTCGACCGCGGTGTAGAAGAGCGAGCGGCCGTCGCGGCTCGGCATCGGGCCGTACCAGCCGGGGTACGCCGAGGAGACGAGGGGCGAGGGCGGCACGGTGGTCCGCGCGCCGAGCCGCTCGGGGGCGCCGCCAGCCAGGGGGAACCGCCACAACTCCGCCACTCCCGCTGCATCCACGACGCTCGCGACCACCGCCGACCCGTCCGGCCACCAGGCCGGGGAGAACACCGTGCCGAGCCGGAACGACGACAACCGGCGCGGGGC
>JAEUJH010000135.1 GCA_016794825.1 Gemmatimonadota bacterium | reverse complement strand
CGGCCTGGGCGATGGCGATATCGGTGGGCACGGTGGACACGAAACGACCTCGCGTCAGAGGGTAGACCGGGGAACGACTCTGGCACCGAATACGGCAACGGCGTTCGCGGTGGTGATGGCCGCGATCTCTTCCAGTGACTTTCCCACCACGGCGGCGAGCCGCCGGGCGGTTTCGGTCACGAACGCTGGTTGGTTCCGCTTGCCCCGATGGGGAACCGGCGCCAGATACGGCGCGTCGGTCTCGACCAGGAGCCGCTCGAGCGGCACGGCGCGGATGGCCTCGTCGAGCGCCCAGGACTTGAAGGTGATCATCCCGCTCAACGACACGTAGTGCCCCAGCGCCACGGCCCGCCGGAGCAGATCGGGACCACTCGAAAACGAGTGCATGATCGCCACCGTCCGGGGATGCGCCTCGAGCACGGCGGCCACGTCGTCGTCGGCCTCGCGGGCGTGGATCACGGCCGGTTTGCCCGCGTCGCGCGCCAGGTCGAGTTGAGCCTCGAAGGCCGCTCGCTGCTGATCCCGGGGCGAATGATCGTAGTGATAGTCGAGTCCCATTTCGCCAACGGCCACGATCCGCGGATCGGCGGCGATCCGGACCAGCCACGCGGCCAGGTCCGGCGTCCAGCGCCGAGCTTCGTGCGGGTGAAGCCCGGCCGTGGCGGACAACCCGGGGTACCGGTCGACCAGCTCGAGGACCCGCTCGGCCCTCTCCGGCGTCTCGCCGATGACGACGGCGTGGCCGACGCCGGCCGGGCCCATTTGCGCCACCACCTCGCCGACATCGGCCGCGAAGGCCGGGTCGGCGAGGTGGCAATGGGTGTCGACGAGCGTCGCCACCGGGAGCCGGGAGGTTCCCTTACGCGACCGGCTGAGGCCGCTTCTGACCGCCCGACGGAGCCCGACCCGCCGCCCGCGCCGCGGCCAACCCCGCCCCGACTTTCGGCGGCCACTTCTGCTCGATCCACATCAGGACCGGCGAGGCGATGAAGATCGACGAGAAGGTGCCGGTGAACACGCCGAAGAACATCACCAGCGAGAACGGCCGGATGACCTCGCCCCCGAACACGGCCAGCGCCAGCAGCGTCGCCAGCGTGGTCCCGTGGGTCAGGATGCTGCGCGGCAGCGTCTGATTGATCGACCGGTTGAGCACCGCCGCGAACCCTTCGTTCCGGTGCTTGTGGAGGTTCTCGCGGACTCGGTCGAAGATGATGATGGTGTCGTTGAGCGAGTAGCCGACCATCGTCAGGAAGGCGGCGACGACCACCAGGCTGACCTCGATCTTCATGGCCGCCACGAACGCGATCGTCATCAGGACGTCGTGGGCGGTGGCCACGACGGCCGCCAGACCGAACCGCCATTCGAACCGGTAGGCCAGGTACGCCAGCACCGCGAAGAACGAGAGAAAGATCGCCAGAAAGGCTTGCGTCCGGAGTTCACTCCCGACTTTCGGTCCGACGGCCTCCGTTCGGAGCACCTGGTACTGACCGGCACCAACCACTTGGTCGAGTGCTTTGCCGACGGCGGCCGAGGCGGCCTCGGTATTGTCGGCATCGACGCCCGCCGTCGCCTCGAGGCGGGCCCGGACGACAAACTCACCCGGAGCGCCGAAGCTCTGAATTTCGGCCCCGGCCAGACCCTGCGCCGCCAGGCCGGTCCGCAACTGATCGTCGGTGACCGTCGCCGGCGCCTTGATGTGGAGCAAGGTGCCGCCGAGGAACTCGACGCTGTAGGAAATGCCGCGGACCAGGAGGAACACTACCCCGAGCGCGAGAATAGCGCCGGTGACGCCATAGGCGTATTTCCGGATGCCGATGAAGTCAAACGCGGCGTTCTTGAGCCATCGGAAGGTGCCGAGGGACAACCGATCCGCCTCGGTGTTCCGCCGGACCCACCAGAGATAGTAGGTCCGGGTGACGAAGATGGCCGTCAGCATCGAGGCGAAGATGCCGACGATCAGGGTCACCGCGAAGCCCTTGACCGGCCCGGTGCCGAACTGGAAGAGGAACAGGGCCGTGAGGACGGTGCTGAGGTTCGAGTCG
>JAEUJH010000061.1 GCA_016794825.1 Gemmatimonadota bacterium | reverse complement strand
GAGCTGCCGACGGTGGCGGCCATTCGGAGCGCCTGGGACGACGTCAGTGCCGTGCTGGTGGCGCGGCTCGAGGGCCTTACCGCCGTCGACCTGGCGGCCCCGTCCTCGCAGCGGTTCCCGGGGGTCGCGCCGACGGTGCTCGGCGGCTTGGCCTTCCTGGCGCAGCACGAGTCGTATCACGTGGGACAGCTGGCGTACCTGCGGAAGTTCCACGGACTTCCGCCGATGTCATATCGGTAGTGGGATCAAACTCAATTCGGGAAAGGCTCGAGGGAATGCGGCATACCATGATGCTGGCGGCCGTTGCCGTCGGAACGTTGGCGGGGTGCGGGGGAGCGGGCGCGGCGCCGGAGACCGGTGGCGGCAAACCGTCGGGTGAGCGGGGCGCCCTGGTGGCGCGGATCGACTCCCTGATCAGCGCGCCGATCGCCGCGGGCAAGGTGGCGGGCGCGTCGATCGCGGTGGTGAAGGGACGGGACACGATTGCCGTTCAGGGCTTCGGGCTCGCCAACATCGAGCTCAACGTCCCGACGATGGCGCGGGCCAGCTACGAGATCGGCTCGGTGTCCAAGCAGTTCACGGGCGTCGCGATCATGCAGCTGGTCGAGCAGGGCAAGATCAACCTCGATGACGACATTACCAAGTATCTCCCGGACTACAACACCCAGGGCCGCCGCATCAAGGTGCGTCAGCTCCTCGACCACACCTCCGGGATCAAGGGCTACACCGAGATGGAGGCGTTCCGGACCCTCCAGGTGTTCGACTACCCGCGCGACACCCTGGTCAAGCTCTTTTCGAAGCAGCCGTTCGACTTCGAGCCCGGCGAGGAGGAGATCTACAACAACTCGGCGTTCTTCCTGGCGGGCCTGGTCATCGCCAAGGTGAGCGGGACGTCGTACGAGGACTACGTCCAGAAGAACCTGTTCGACAAGGCGGGCATGAAGGACGCCCACTACTGCAGCGAGCGGAAGATCCACAAGCTCAAGGTGACGGGCTACGACAGTGATTCGGCCGGTCTGATCCAGAAGAGACCGCTCAGCCATCAGTGGCCGTACGCGGCCGGGTCGCTCTGCGCCTCGGCCGTCGACCTGGTGGCCTGGAACGAGGCCCTCCATCGTGATGGCAAGCTGCTCGGCGCCGCCGCCTACCAGGAGTTCGTGTCGCCCGGCGTCCTCAACGATGGGACGGTCCTCGGGTATGCCAAGGGCATTGCCGTCTATCCGCGGCTGGGCCGGAAGGCGTACCACCACGGCGGCGGGATCAACGGGTTCCTCTCGGAGAACATCTACTTCCCGGACGATTCCCTCAGCGTCATCGTCCTGTTCAACACCGCGGGTTCCGAGGGGCCGGACAAGTACGCGCTGCAGATCGCCGAGATGATCCTCGGCAAGCCGGCCGACGCCGCCAAGCCGATCGACGGCGACGCCAATCGGTTCGCGGGCGTCTACGCCGGTCGGGGCCGGGGCCGTCCGACCGAGATCACCGTCGCGGTCGCGGACGGCAAGGTCACGGCCAAGCTGCCCTTTGCCGATTCGGCGCAGGCGCTGACGTATCTCGGCAACGACACCTTCGGGCGGGATGAAATGCGGCTCGTCTTCTCCGGGGTCGACGGAAAGATCGCCAAGCTGCGGATCGACGCCGGCTACGGCAACAACGTCCTCCTCAAGAAGTAGGGTTCCGATGAGGCGGTATCACTGGATGGTGGCGGCGGGCTTGCTGGTGGCGCCCGCCGTCATGGAGGCGCAGGGCCGGGCGGCCATGGTGGCGCGGATCGACTCGCTCGTCGGCGTGCCGATCGCGGCGCGGCGGATTGCCGGCGCTTCCGTGGCCGTGGTCAAGGGTCGGGACACGATCCTGATCAAGGGGTACGGGTGGGCCGATCTCGAGCTCGAGGTTCCCACTCCGCCGAACGCGATCTACGAAGTCGGATCGGTCACCAAGCAATTCACGACCGCGGCCATCCTCCAGCTGGCCGAGCAGGGCAAGCTCTCGCTCGACGACGATCTGACCAAGTATCTGCCGGACTATCCGACCCAGGCGCACCGGATCTCGATCCGCCGGCTGATGGACCACACCTCGGGCATCAAGGGATACACCGAGATCCCCGAGGCTCGATCGCTGTTCATGCTCAAGCTCTCGCGCGATTCGATCGTCGGGGTGTTTTCCCGGAAGCCGTTCGAGTTCGCCCCGGGCGACGCGCTGGTCTACAACAACTCGGCCTACTTCCTCCTCGGGTTGATCATCGAGAAGGTGTCCGGGATGTCGTACCAGGAGTACCTCCAGAAGCA
>JAEUJH010000196.1 GCA_016794825.1 Gemmatimonadota bacterium | reverse complement strand
AACTCGACCACAATAGCGTGCTTGAGGATGCCATGACCTTCGGTGCCCGTGTAGCTCGAGTCGTGGCGGAACCAGGCCGGGGACGAGTCCGGTGGTACCATTGGAAACGGCGGGATCGCTTCGCCCACGCCGGTATCCGATACCGCCACCCGAGATATCGTGTCGCTCCGGTTGAACGGCACAACGACCGCATACAGGCCCGAGCCATACACCCCTGGCTGTCGGTCCAAGACGGCGACCGCCGCGCGCAGCCGATCGCCGGATCCATCGTCTGGCACGCGGATCAGGTAGGTCGCTTCGGGATCAGCGCCGTGGATACCGCCGATGACGACGCCGCCAACGGCGTCGACCGCGCTTTGCCGCTGGCCGAGGGACGTACCGTGTTTGAAGATGAGCTTGATCACACCCTTCAGGAATCCGGACTTGCCCGGCTCCGAGTAGCTCGAATCGTCCAAAGCCCACGCCGGTTGCGAGTCAGGTGCGACCGCGGGCACCGCGACGATTTCCTCACCAGCCCCCACGAACCTGAGTTGCCCCATCGTGACCGGCGCGTCGATCTGGAATTTGAGGTCGACCGCGATCGACGAGTCACCGCCTGCCAGGGTTCCCGATCCGCCAATCAGCCAGAGCGTCCGGCCATTCGCGAGCGTGCTGTCCATGTTGAGTGGGACGAGCCTGGACCGCGGCTGGTCCGCGGGCACGAGCACCGTCTTCCCGTTGACCGGGAGCTCGAGTCGCACAGGAAGTTGAATCGCCATTTTGCCGCGGTTCCAGATCCTCACCGGAATGGTCAGGACCCGGCCGCCACGGTCGCTCCAACCCATCGCCCCGAACTTCGTTACCGCGAGCCCGAGGGCATTCGCACCGCAGGTCGAGTTGGTGTAATCCGGGATGACCGTGGCTGGGCTGGTGAGGGTGAACCTGACCTGTCCGCAGAGAGGCGGCAGGGCTAGAGCTGGTTCCGGCCGAACCACCTGGGCATCGGCGGGGTGGCCGCCGGTGCCGAGCATTACGCAGAGTACGGCCCGACCGAGGGATCCGAACATGCTGCCACCCTCGAATGAGTGCTCAGTTGCCGGCAAGAAACGTGAGTGGAAGGGGACGGGGCACCCACGGCTCTCGGCCGGGGTCTCTCGACCGCTCCCGGCCCAATTTGGGGCCCCTGGAACGCCAAACGCCAGCCCATAGGGCTGGCGTAGGTCGTGGATCCATCGACTCCCGAGGCAGGACTCGAACCTGCGACCCGCTGATTAACAGTCAGCTGCTCTACCGACTGAGCTACTCGGGATCAAGTACGGCTCAAAGCGCCGAATAAGGTATGCGCCTCCGCCCTCCGGAGCAATACTGCCTTCCTCCGCTCGGCCAAGCCCGAAATGTCAGTCCAAGAGACCGATTTTGCTCCACTTCAGTGACGAGCGGTGACGATTTCCGTAAAACCAAACTTCACAATTACATAGCAACGAAAATGTAGTGACCACACCAGCGATGGATGCACAAGTTAGTACTGACTATTAGTTAGTTTCCACCCTCCACGGATTCGGATGAGGAACAAAGTGAGAAAAGTCACAGTAAACCGTTGATCCAGATGGAGTTATGCGCTGGCGCAACACTACAAACCGAGCCCATGGACCGCTATCTTCAGCCCCCATGAAGACGGTCGCGCTCTTCGGGCATCGGCACCTCCAGGATGACCTCCTCAAGGCGTTCCGGGCCGGACGGTTGCCCCAGGTTCTCCTCCTGACCGGAAGCCCGGGGGTCGGCAAACAGACCCTGGGCCGCTGGATCGCGGCCACCCTGCTCTGCCAGTCCGGAGCCCAGGCCGCCCCGTGCGGAACCTGCCAGGGCTGCCGCCTGGCCAACGACCTCTCCCACCCCGATTTCCATTGGTTCGTCCCGATCCTCCGGCCCAAGGCCGCCGATCAGGACAAACAGATCGAGGAAGTGAAGGAGACTCTGGGCGAGGTTATGGCCGCCCGCCGCGAGAACCCGGTCTACGGCGCCCCCGATGGCCTGACCATGCATGGCGTGGCCTCCGCCCGGCTCCTGCTCCGGACCGCGGCCATGACGACCGTCATGGGCGGCCGCCGCGTCATCCTCGTGGGCGACGCCGAGCGCCTGGTGCCCCAGGAGTCCAGCCAGGAGGCCGCCAACGCCCTCCTCAAGTTCCTCGAGGAGCCCCCGGCCTCCACCACGGTCATCCTGACCACCACCGACCCGACCCGGGTGCTGCCGACCATCCGGTCCCGGGCGGTCCCGATCCGGCTCGGTCGGTTGAGCGCCGAGGCGGTCGAGGAGGGGCTGGCCCACTTCGTTCCGGCCCTGAGCGCCGCCGACCGCCGCGCCCGCGTGGCAGCCGCCGAGGGTTCGCTGGGGCGCGCGCTCGACGCGGCGGCCAACGCCGGCGCCCTGGCCCAGGCCGACCAGCTGCTGGCCGTCTGTCGGCAAGGCGGGACCGCCCGGTTCGAGCGGGTCATGAAGCAGGGCTCGTTTGCCGCCCGCGGCGAGTTCTCGTCGCTCCTCGAGTCGCTCTCCCTGACGCTGGCCAACGCGGCCCGAGCGTCGGCCGGCGGCCCCGGCACGGTCAGCGAACCACTCCGCGACGTCCCGCCTGACCGCTGCCTGGCGGCGCTCGAACGGGTCGACGCGGCCAAGGAGTCGGCGCTGGGCAACGTCAACCCGCAGCTCATTCTCGCGACGCTGACCGGCGAACTCTCGGAGGCCCTATGGGCATGAGCCACGTCGACGACCGGGGCCAGGCCCACATGGTGGACGTCTCGGCCAAGGCCGTCACGGCCCGGATGGCCGCGGCGGAAGGATCGGTCCGCATGTCCGCCGAGGCGTTCGCGGCCATCCGCGACAACGCGGTGGCCAAGGGCGATGTCCTGGCCACCGCGCGCCTGGCCGGAATCATGGCCGCCAAGCGCACCGCCGACCTGATCCCGCTCTGTCACCCACTCGGGCTCGATCAAGTCGAGGTCGAGGTGACGCTCGATGAGGCGCTGCCCGGCGTCCGCGTCACCGGCACCGCCCGGGTCACGGCCCGCACCGGCGTCGAAATGGAAGCGATGACGGCGGTGAGCGTGGCGTGCCTGACCGTGTACGACATGGCCAAGGCCATCGATCGGACCATGGAGATCGGTCCAATCCGCCTGGTGGCCAAATCCGGCGGCAAGAGCGGCGAGTACCGCCGCCCGGCCACCGACCCAAAAGGAGGTAACCGATGAGTTGGATCGAAACCACCGTGGTCAGAGTGCTCCAGCGAGGATCGATGCTCCTCGTCGGCGGCCTGGTCGTGGGGATCGGACTCAGCGTGTCCCATACCCTGTTTGCCGATCGGGCGGCTGGCGCGGAGAATCTCGACGCCAACCGGGAAATCGCCCGGCTGGGTGCCCAGGTCGAGGCACTCGAGGGCCGTCTGGCCGTCACCGACCTCAAGCTCGAGCGACTGACCCGGGTCGCGCAGTACTCGTCGGCCTACCGGATCCCCGCCAACCTGGCCGAGAAGATCTACGACGCCGCGCTGGCGGAGGGACTCCACCCGTCGCTCGGCTTCCAGCTGGTCAAGGTCGAGAGCGGGTTCCGGCCGGGCGTCGAGTCCAACAAGAGCGCGCTCGGACTGGCCCAGGTCCGGCTCGCCACCGCGCGGGAAGTCGAGCCGGAAATCACCCGCCGCGAGCTGCTCGACCAGGAAACCAACCTCCGGATCGGCTTCCGGATCCTCCGCCGGCTCCTGCGGCAGTTCGACAACGATCTCGAGCTGGCCCTCCGGGCCTACAACCTGGGCCCGACCGGCGCGATGATGTCGTTTGCCGACGACAGCGTCAACGCCCGCGTGGCGGCGTACGCCGAACGGGTGATGAGCGGCGTCAAGCGCGCCAATCCCGCTCCGGCCACACCGGATCGGGCCGATCAGGACGGACCGCGCTGAGCGAGAACCCAGGACAGGAAATCGACGAGGGGGCGGGCCGCCATGGCCCGCCCCCTCGCGCTTTCCGGCCGACCCGCCGGCTCAGCCCGGAATCGTGAGCCGGCGACCCGCCTGCAGCCCCCGCGCCGACCGAAGCCCGTTGGCCGACATCAGCGCCTCGACCGAGACCCCGTACTTCCGCGCCAGGGACGACAGCGTCTCGCCCCGACGAACCACGTGCGACGCCGCCCGGCCACTGGCCACCACCTTGGTCCCGGCCCGGGCCGGCGCCGACGACGCCCGGGGCCGCGCGGGGTTCCGCACGCCCCCGACCCGGAGCCGCTGGCCGACCCGGATCGTGGACCCCGCGCCGAGTTCGTTGACCGCCCGGATCTGGGCCAGGGTCATCCCGTAGCGGCGGGCGATCCCGCCTAACGTTTCGCCCGCCCGGACCCGGTGGACGCCGCGGGCCGTGGCCCGGGCCCGGGCCGCGGAGGTCTGCCGTTCGTCGGCCGCCGCGAGGGAGCGGACCCGGGCCAGGCCGGGAATTCGCAGCTCGGTGCCCGCCTTGAGGCCAGCCTTCGGGTTGAGCCCCGGGTTGAACTGGGTCAGCTCCGCCACCGACAGGCCGTAGCGCCGCCCGATCGACCGGAGGGTCTCCTTCTTCCGCACCACGTGCACCTGGCCGGGGATCCGCTCGCCCGGACCGAGCGCGGCGACGGCCTCCGTGGCCGCGACGCCGAAGCCGGCGGGAACGCGGATCCACCAGGTGGCGCCGCCCGGCGGAGTCACCCCCCGGAGGTAGTGCGGATTGAGGCCGCCGATCACCGTCGGGTCGACACCGCTCACCTTGGCGACCACGTCGAGGCTGGTCGGCTCGGTGACCGGGATCGAATCGACCGCGTACGGTTCGGCGTCGGGAATCGGCGCGAACCCGTACTTGGTCGGCTGCTTGGCGATCATGGCCGCCGCGATCAGCTTCGGAACGTAGTCCTTGGTTTCCTTCCGCAGATACCGCGAGTCGGACAGGTGGAAGAAGCGGTCGTCGCCGGTCGGATCCTCGGCCAGATCCTCGAGTTCCTCGTCGCCGAAATAGTCTTCCTCGACTCCCGAACCGAGCTTCCGAAGTCCGCGCGACACGGTTCCGCCGCCGCCGTTGTACGCGGCCGCGGCGAGGTAGTGCGAGCCATTGAACCGGCGGGTGAGGTCGGCCAGGAACCGAGCCGCGGCCCGGGTGGCCTTGACGGGGTCGCGCCGTTCATCGACCCAGTGGTCGACCCGCATGCCGTATTCGCGCGCGGTCGGCCGCATGAACTGCCACATCCCGACGGCCTTCGACCGGCT
>JAEUJH010000205.1 GCA_016794825.1 Gemmatimonadota bacterium | reverse complement strand
CGACGTCGCCGGCAAGTTCCTGATGCCGGGGCTGGTCGACGCGCACGCCCACGTCGGCACCGGCTCGGGCGGATTCACGGCGCTGACCAATCCGGGCCTGCTCCAGAGCCTGGCCTTCGGGGTCACCACCATGCACGATCCGTCGAACTCGACGGAGCACGTGTTCAGCGCGTCCGAGATGATCAAGGCCGGCACCATCACGGCGCCGCGGCTGTTCTCGACCGGCACCATCCTTTATGGCGCCGAGGGCGGCGCCAAGGCGATCACCACCTCGTTCGACGACGCCCTCACCCATCTCAGGCGGATGAAGGCGGTCGGCGCGTTCAGCGTCAAGAGCTACAACCAGCCCCGCCGCGACGCGCGACAGCAGATCATCGCGGCGGCTCGGCAACTCGAGATGATGGTCGTTCCCGAGGGCGGCAGCACCTTCTACTTCAACGTGAGCCACGTGCTGGACGGCCACACCACCATCGAGCACAACATCCCGGTGGCGCCGCTGTATGAGGACGTGCAGCGGGTCTATGCCGCGAGCCGGACCGGGTACACCCCTACCCTGATCGTCAACTTCGGCGGGGTGAGCGGCGAGTACTACTGGTATGCCCACGACGAGGTCTGGAAGGACGAGCGGCTCCGGCGGTTCATGGTGCCGGGCACCCTCGAAGCCCGCGCCCGCCGACGGGAGATCGCGGGCGACGACGACTATTCCTATCAGGCCACCTCCCGCGCCGCCAAGGCGCTGGCCGATCGCGGCGTCCGGGTCAACACCGGTGCCCACGGCCAGATCCAGGGACTCGGCGTGCACTGGGAGATGTGGATGCTGGCTCAGGGCGGCATGACGCCGCACGAGGCGCTCCGCGCCGGCACCGCGAGCGGTGCCGAGAGTCTCGGACTCGATCGCGACATCGGATCGCTCGCGGTCGGCAAGCTGGCGGATCTGGTGGTCCTGGATCGGAACCCGCTGGAGAACCTCCGGAACACCACGGCCATCCGGTTGGTGATGGTGAACGGCCGTCTGTACGACGCGGCGACGCTGGCTCAGGTGGGCAACCATCCGGCCCCGGCGCCGACCCTCTGGTGGGAGCGGCCCTGATCCGCCGCTGAGCTAGCCCGCCCTCCCCGGCCGACCGGCGCGCGAGCCCGGTCGGCCCCGCCAGGCCCGATGTCGGGTCGGCCCACCCTTCTGCGCCTCATGAGGAGACGAGATCGAACCCAATCACCCCCCCCAAGGAGCCGCAGATGACCGCCACCAAGGACCTGGCCGACAACGGCGTCAACGTCCAAGCCCTGCTCGGAGCCCGCGAAGCGCTGACCCAGACCCCCGAGGCCGCCCAGTTCGTGTGGCGGGCCAAGAACGAGTGGATCCACGGCACCCACAGCCGCTCGACGATCGAGCGCTTCTTCGGGCTGGGTCAGGAACAGACCCACCGGACACCGTTCGGATTCGAAGCCGACCATCCCGAACTGTTTGCCGCCACGGATCGCGGCGCCACCCCGGTCGAGATCGTCCTGGCGGGGCTGGCCAGCTGCCTCACCGCGGGGATCGCGGCCGTGGCCCAGAACCGTGGCATTCAGCTCCGATCGGTGACCGCCACGCTCGAGGGCGCCATGGACATCCAGGGGATCCTCGGCATCGACAGCGAGGTCCGCAACGGCTTCAGCGGCATCACGGTGCGGTACCAGATCGACGCCGA
>JAEUJH010000150.1 GCA_016794825.1 Gemmatimonadota bacterium | reverse complement strand
GGCCACGTGGATGCCGAGCAGGTTGTTCAGTTCCTCGACCAGCTGATCGGCGTAGTAGTAGTAGCTCTCGGCGTTCTCCTTGACGTCGTGGAACACCGCGCCCTGCCGCTCCTGGGGCGGCACCATCCGCTGCACCACCCCGATCGTCTGCCAGAGCACCCGCTTCAGGATGTTGACCCGGCGCTTGAGCCGATGGATCGCCTCGAGGTCCGGCGACCGCTTGACCCGGCTCAGGAGCGCGCCCTCGAACTCGTCCACCTCGTCGTCCGCCCGGTCGAGCGGGATCTCGAAGGCGTCGAGGACCCGGTTCATCAGCGCCCCGATGACGGTCGTCTCGGTGCAGCCCTTCGGCGCCCCGGACGTCTCGAACTCCTCCCGGAGGTTCCGGACCTCGCGGAGGTCGGCGCGGTGGATGGTGATGACCAGGCCGGCCTTGTAGAAGATGGCGATCTTCCGGGTCAGTTCCTGGACGTTGGAGGCGTCGGACCGGGAGTCGCGGTCGAAGACCCGGAGGATGACGAAGGTGGTGTCGCCGATCCGCTCGTGCTTCGGGAGGTGCCACGGATCGAGGCAGTCCTCCACCGACATGGCGTGGAACCCGAATTCGGTCGCGATCGCCACCAGCTCGTCGCGATCCGGGGCAACCACGTCGATCCAGGTAAAGGCCGGGTCGGCCTTGTGAACCACGGTGTGCCGCATCGAGGCCGTCAGCCCCTCCCCGGCGGGTTCAGGATCCGGGCCGCGGCCGCCGCCGCGCCGAACCCATTGTCGATGTTGACCACGGTGACGCCCTCGGCGCAGGAGTTGAGCATGCCGAGGAGGGCCGCGATTCCGCCGAACGAGGCGCCGTAGCCCACGCTCGTGGGCACCGCGATGACCGGCTGCCCCACCAGCCCGCCCACCACGCTCGGCAGAGCGCCCTCCATGCCCGCCACCACGATGATGACCCCCGCCCCGTCGAACTCCGGTCGAGCGTGGAGGATCCGATGGAGCCCCGCCACGCCCGCGTCGAACACCCGGGCCACCGACAGGCCGAAGGCCTCCGCCGTGGTGGCCGCTTCCTCCGCCACCGGGATGTCGCTGGTGCCGGCCGTGATCACCGCCACCCGCCCGGTCTGCGTCGGCGCCTCGGCCCCGGGGAGCCAGACGGTCCGGCCCGCCTCGCTCCAGCGGGCCGCCGGAAAGCGTCCCCGGAGCGCGGCGGCCTGTTCGGGACTTACCCTCGTGGCCAGGAAACCGCCGTGCGCCTCGGCCAGCCGCTCGGCGATGGCGACGACTTGTTCGACCGTCTTGTGGCTGGCAAAGATCACTTCCGGTCGGCCGGAGCGCAGCACTCGGTGGTGGTCGACCCGGGCCATGCCCAGATCTTCGTGCGGAAGGTGGCGCAGCCGCTCCAACGCCTGGCCGGGAGCCATTTGCCCGGCGGCCACGGCTTCGAGCAACGCCCGGATCTGCTCCTTCACACCTCCACCACCGACCGGTGTTCGAGATACTCGCGGAAGATGGCCTCGGCGGCCGCCATCGTCTCGACCTGGAAAAGCCGTTCGCGCAGGCTGGCGGCCTGGGGGAGCCCCTTGCTGTACCAGCCGAAGTGTTTCCGGAACTCGATGACCGTCTGGCGGGAATCGCCCTGGAGGCGGAGAGCCAGGGCGGCGTGCTCGAGCGCCACCAGGAACCGTTCAGGCGCCTCGGGAGCCGGCGGCCGGGCCAGACCACTGAGCGCCGCCCGGGCATCGCGGAACAGCCAGGGATTGCCGAACGATCCGCGCCCGATCATCACGCCGGCGCAGCCCGTGTGCTGCTTCATCCGGATGACGTCGGCGGGGGTCTGGACGTCGCCGTTTCCGATGACCGGGATGTCGAGCGCCTCGACCACCCGGGCAATTTCGTCCCAGTTGGCCTTGCCCGAGAACATCTGGGTCCGGGTTCGGGCATGGAGCGTAAAGGCGCGCGCCCCGGCGTCCTGCATCCGGAGGGCGATCTCGACCGGCCTGCGGCACTCCTCGTTCCAGCCGCTTCGGGTCTTGACCGTCACCGGCAGGTGGGTCGCGCCGACCACCGCCCGGATGATCCGCTCCACCAGGTCGAGGTCCCGGAGACACCCCGAGCCCCCGTTCCGCTGGACCACCTTTTTGACCGGGCACCCGAAGTTGATGTCGATGAAATCAGGCTGGTAGGCTTCCGTAACGATGGCCGCGGCCCGCGCCATCCCGTCGGGGTCGGCCCCGTAGATCTGGACCCCGATCGGGCGCTCCAATTCCTCGAACTCGGCGCCCTCGATGGTGCGGCGGATGCCCCGGCGGATGGCCTCCGCCGCCAGGAACTCCGTCATCAGGACGTCCGCCCCGAACCGGCGGCAGACCTGACGGAACGGGGCCTCCGAGACCCCGGCCATCGGGGCCAGAATCAGCGGGGTGTCGACCTGGGGGGCATACGGTAACCGCATGCCTGAAAGCTACTTGCGCCCCCCCGGCGAGGCTAGCGCGACGGCTCCGAAGGCCACGATCAGGAGGACGCTGTACTCCATCCCGTTCCGGCCGGCCCCGACCACGAACCACCCCTCCCGGAAATGGACCAGCGCAATGCCAAGGAGCAGCTGGGCGGCAAAATAGAGTGACAGCCACCGCACGAACCGGCCGGCCACCAGGAGCGGCCCTCCCAACACCTCGATCAGCGTGACACCCCAGGCCAGTGCCACCCCGGCCGGAATGCCCTGCGACTCGAGAAAGCCGCCGAACGGTGCCACCCCGCCGATGGCGATGCGGGTGACACCGTGAATCACCATCATCGAGCCGATCGCCACCCGCACGATCGCCATCGCCTGTGCTGGCGTGATCGTCACGTCATCTCATCTCGTCGGGGAATCTGCCAGAACCTACGCCCCCGCCACCCTTTCGGTTTCCCGGCGGAAACCCTAGACTTCCGCCCCAATGCACCTCCGCGATTTCTTCAGCCGGGAGGCCATCTCCCTCGACCTGACCGCCACCACCAAGGATGGCGTCCTCGCGGAAATGGTCGGATTGCTGGGGGTCGACGAGCGGGCGCAGGGCGTCATCCTCAGATTGGTCCAGCGGCGGGAACTGCTCGGCTCGACCGGAATCGGGCGGGGGGTGGCGGTGCCCCACTGCCGGTCGCTGGCGGTCAACCGGCTCCGCGTGGCCTATGGCCGTCATCGCGACGGGGTCGAATTCTCCTCCATCGACCAGAAGCCCGTCACCAGCGTGTTCCTGATCGTGGCGCCGCCGGCCGAGGTGGCCAATCAGTACCTGCCCGTCCTCGGCAAGATCGCGCAGATGGCCAAGGACCCGACGGTGCCGGACCGGCTGGCCCGGATGACCACCGTCGACGAGTTCCTGACGCTGCTCGACCAGAAGGGCGGTTGACCGCCCCTATTCCCACTCGATCGTGGCTGGCGGCTTCGAGCTGACGTCGTACACCACCCGATTGACGCCGTGCACCTCGTTGGCAATCCGGTTCGACATCACCCCCATCACCTCAGGCGGGAACGGGAACCAGTCCGCCGTCATCCCGTCTCGACTCGTCACCGCCCGCAGCGCCACCACCTGATCGTAGGTCCGTCCATCGCCCTGGACCCCGACTGACCGGATCGGCAGGAGGACGGCGAACGCCTGCCAGATCTGATCGTAGAGTCCCGCCGACCTGATCTCCTCGAGATAAATGGCGTCCGCCTTCCGGAGCGTGTCCAGCGCCGGCCGGGTAATGGCGCCGAGGATCCGGATCGCGAGGCCGGGCCCCGGGAACGGATGCCGCCCGACTATCTCCTCGGGAAGACCGAGGTCCCGACCCACCGCACGCACCTCGTCCTTGAACAGCTCCCGAAGCGGTTCGATCAGCTTGAACGGCAGCCGCTCCGGCAGGCCGCCGACGTTGTGGTGGGTCTTGATCGTCACCGACGGCCCGCCCCGGGGCGAGAACGACTCGATCACGTCGGGATAGAGGGTGCCCTGGACCAGAAACCCGACGCCCTCCCCCACGTCGCGGGCCGCGTCCTCGAACACGTCGATGAACGTCCGCCCGATGATCTTTCGCTTCTGCTCCGGATCGGAAACGTCGGCCAGCAGATCGAGGAACCGGTCGCTGGCGTCGACGACGCGCAGGTCGATGCCCAGGTGACGC
>JAEUJH010000860.1 GCA_016794825.1 Gemmatimonadota bacterium | reverse complement strand
CCGAGCAGCACTTCGAGGTTGGCGGCGCCGAGCATGGTGGTGAACTTGGCGCGGGCCGTGTTGGTGGTCGACCCGATCTTGTAGCCGCTGTTCGAGAGCTGCCAGCCATCGCGGGTCGGGTCGCTCCGGCTGGTCCGGTTGAACACGTCCTGGCTGGCCCGGACGTAGTTGTACGACACCTCGAGCTGCGAGCTGCCGCCCACCTGGTAGTTCAGCTTTCCGAAGATGTTCTTGTCGGGCCGCGCCAGGTTCTCGGGCGCGTCGACGCCGCCCGGATCGAACCCGTACTTGCTGGTGATGATGCTCTGAACCCGCTGCGCCGTGGCCACCGAAATGCCGGTGGCGGGCTCGGACGCCGAGAGGCCGACGAACGGCGTGGTCGACTCCTGGATGTCGGCGCTGGCGAAGAAGTGGAGCTTGTTCCGGATGATCGGGCCACCGAGGGTGCCGCCGTACTGCTTGATGTCGAAGTTCGAGAACTTGACGCCGCCGGTGTCGCGGCCGACCAGTTCGGGCCGCTGGAGATAGCCGAAGGCCGAGCCGCGGAAGGTGTTGGTGCCGGACTTGGTGATGCCGTTGACCAGACCGCCCGAGAAGCTGCCCTGCCGGACGTCGAACGGCGCCACCAGGATCTGGAACTCCTGAATGGCCTCGAGCGAAATCGGCTTGGCGCCGGCCGACCCGCCGGGGGTGCCGCTCGACGAGAGACCAAAGAGGTCGTTGTTGGCGCCGCCGTCGATCTGGATGGTGTTGAAGCGGCTGTTCTGACCGCCGATCGAGGTGCCGTTGGTGACCTGCGGGCTGGTCCGGATCAGGTCCGTGAAGTTCCGGCCCAGGAGCGGAAACCGCTGGATGGCGGTGTCGGTCACCTGCTGCGCGGGACCGGTCCGCCCGGTGTTGATCAGCGGGTTGGTGGCGGCCGTGACCGTCAGTTCCTCGAGGGTGATGATCTGCTGCTTGAGCTCGAAGTCCTGGGTGTACCGCTGACCGAGAGTCAGCATGACCCCGGTCTTGGTGGCCAGCTGGAAGCCGATGGCCCGAACCTCGATGGTGAACGGCCCGCCCGGGGCGACGTTCTCGAAGTTGAACCGGCCGTTGGCGCGGGTCGACGCCGAAATCTTGACGCCGGTGGCGGTGTTGAGGAGGGTGACGTTGGCGCCCTCCAGGACCGCCCCGCCCTCGCGGGTCACGGTTCCCTGGACGGCCGCGCTGGTGACACCCTGGGCCCAGGCGGCGGTCGTCGAGACCGCGCTAACCGCAACTGCCGCAAATAGATAGAGAAATGACCTGAGGTGACGCCGCATCTCGGACTCCGGCAGGAATGACGAATTGGGGTACTGTGACGCGACAAACATACGGCCGGGCGAATATGGGTCAAGCGAGCCAGGCGTATCAGCAAGGCAACATGAAGCCAGCCCCACCACCCCGACCCCACGCCGGGTTACCTGATGCCGGGTATCCCTGACAGCCCCGAGTTCAGGTCCCGGGCTGCTTCCGCCGGATCGTGGCGTAGTAGACCGGCACCCCGACCCCGATGATCGCGAAGGTCACCCCGGTGTTGAACGGGTCGGTCACGAAGGCGTTCACCACCATTCCGACGGCGGCCAGGAGGAAGACGATCGGCACGATCGGGTACCCGAAGGTCCGGTAGGGACGCTCGGCGTCGGGGGCCCGTTTCCGCATCACGAAGACCGCCAGGATGGCCAGGATGTAGAAGGGCCAGATCCCGAGGACGAACCGGTCGGCGAGCTGCTGGAAGTCGTTGAAGAGCACGTAGGCGCAGCCGAGGAGGGCGGCAAGCCAGATGGCCACGGACGGCGTCTGGAATCGGGGGCTGACCCGGGCGACGCCCTTGAAGAAGAGACCCCGGTCGGCCATGGCAAAGAAGATCCGCGGGTTGGTCAGCATCGAGCCGTTCAGGGTCCCGAAGCACGAGATCATCACGATGGCCGCCACGATCCCGCCCCCGGCACTGCCCAGGAGCGGAATCCGCTCGGCCGCCCGGCTGGCGATGATCGAGGACGACTGCTGCCCCTGCTCCGCCACCGGGACGAGGTAGATGTAGGCGGCGTTGAGGGCCAGGTAGATGGCGATGATCAGGATCGTGCCGACGATCAGGGCCAGCGGGAAGTTCCGGCCCGGATCCTTGATTTCGCCCCCGATGTAGGACAGGTCGGCCCAGCCGTCGTAGGCCCACATGATCGACACCAGCGCGGC
>JAEUJH010000854.1 GCA_016794825.1 Gemmatimonadota bacterium | reverse complement strand
GTCCGGGCCCCGACCACCGGCTCGTCGTTCACCAACGTCGTCGCGGCCACGAGCCCGACGCCCGATCCGAACCCGACCAACAACGACGGCTCGGCCTCCACGGCGCGGGTCACCACCACCATCACCCCGACCGCCGACCTGGTCGCGTCCAAGGTCGGACCGGCGACGGCCACGCCGGGCGCCCCGGTGACCTACGCGATCACCGTTCGCAACGATGGTCCGGCCGTGGCCACCGACGTGGTCGTGACCGACACGCTCCCGGCCGGCGCCACGTTCCTGTCCGCGTCGGATGGCGGCACCGTCGCCAACGGCGTCGTGACCTGGCCGCTGATCTCCACCCTGGCCAACGGGGCGAGCGTTCAGTACGCCGTCACGATCGCGGCCCCGACCGCGGGCAGCATGGTCAACGTCGTGGCCGCGCGGGCCAGCTCGGTCGATCCCAATCCGGCCAACAACAACGGAACCGCCGGCAACGGCCGCTCGACCACCAGCATCCAGGCCCAGGCCGATCTGGTCGCCACCAAGACGGGACCTGGCACCGCCGTCATCGGTGAGACCGTGACCTACACGATCACGGTCACCAACCAGGGTCCGGACGCCGCCACCAACGTCATCGTCACCGACACGCTGCCGGCGGGCACCCAGTTCGTTCAGGCCTCCGCGGGCGGCATCGCGACCGGATCGGTCGTGACCTGGCCCGTCATTCCGAGCCTCGCGAATGGCCAGGCGGTGACCGTGACGGTCTCGCTCCGTCCGACCATCACCGGGTCCATCACCAACGTCGCCGCCGCCGTCGCCTCGACGCCGGACCCCGATCCGGCCAACAACGATGGCTCGAGTGGCACGGGACGGGTCGTCACCGCGGTCGTCGATCGGGCTGACGTGGTGGTGACCAAGAGCGCGCCGGCGGTGGTCGACGCCGGTGGCACGCTCGTCTATACCATCACTCTGACCAATCGAGGCCCCGCGCCCGCGGCGGCGGTCGTGGTCACCGATACCCTGCCGAGCCAGGTGACCTTCGTCTCCGCCTCCGACGGCGGCACCCGCGCCGGCCGCGTCATCACCTGGCCGGCGGTCACTACGCTCGGTGTCGGTCAGGTGATCACCTACACGGTCACCGTCACCGCCCCGCTCACCGGCTCGGTCACCAACGTCGTCGCGGCGACCAGTTCGACGCCCGACCCCGATCCGACCAACAACGACGGCTCCGCGGCTCCCGCTCGACCGACCACGACGGTCCGCCCGGTCGACGTGGCGCTCACCAAGTCGCACGTCGGGACATTCACCGTTGGAACCCAGGTGAACTATCGACTCGAGGTCCGCAACGTCGGCGTCATTGCCACCCGTGGCCCGCTCACGGTCGTCGATACGCTGCCGACCGGACTTCGGTACGTGGGGGCGGACGGCGCCGGATGGACCTGCGCCGCCGCCGGCCAGATCGTGACCTGCAGCTATTCCGCGTCGCTCGAACCGGCCGCGACCGCGTCGTTCGAGCTGGCGGTCGTCATTCAGAACACGGCCCCGGCCAGCCTGATCAACCGGGCCCACGTGGCCACCGCCGGCGACGAGACCCCGGGCGGCAACAACACCGGCACTGATGCCGCCGATCTGATTCGGCTCTCCCCGCTGACGGTCGAGAAGCGGTCGACCCGACCCGAGGCCGAGATCGGCGATCTGATCGAGTATCAGGTCGACGTCAGCAACGTCGCGACCGCGCCGATCCCCGGCGTCGTCGTCAACGACGTGCTGCCCCTCGGCTTTACCTACGTGACCGGGACCGCCCGCCTGGCCGGGAAGCCGCTGGCCGATCCGGCTGGCGGCATCGGTCCGAAGCTCGCCTTTGCGATCGGCGCCGTACCCGGCAACCAGACCGTTCGCCTCAGCTATCGCCTCCGCGTCGGGCCTGGCGCCACGGCCGGCACCGGGGTGAATACCGTTCAGGCGGAAAGCCCGATCGCGGGCGTCAGTTCGGCCATCGCGACGGCCCGGGTCCGGATCCAGGGTGGCGTCTTCTCCGATCGCGGCTTCATCGTCGGCAAAGTCGCGATCCAGTACGACAGCGCCGGCTCGCGCCGCGAACTCGGCATCCCCGGCGTTCGGGTGCTGCTCTCCGACGGGACGGCGGCCATCACCGACGAGGAAGGCAAGTACAGCATCGCGGGCCTCGCGGCGGAGTTGTATGTCCTCCGGGTCGACCGCACCACCTTGCCGCCGGACATCCGGCTCTCGGTCACCGACGCCCGCCAGGCCGGCACGGCGGAGACCAGGTTCGTCGACCTCAAGTTCGGCGAGCTGCATCGCGCCGACTTCGTGATGCGCGACACGCTCCCGTCGAACGCGGTCGAAGCGGTTCGCCATCGGCGCGGCGGGGTGACCGAAATCGTGGCCGCCATTCCGGACACCGCGGCCGTCACGATTCCGGCGGACCGGACCGTCATCCAAGGCGCCGATGTCACCGACAGTGCCGGCGCCGCGGGCCACTATCGGCCGGTGGGACGCGGGCTCGCCACTTCGATCGGCGAACGCCACGGTCTCTCCAAGGTCCAACTGGCCGAGCCCGCCGACCGGGAACGGCCGAGCGGCACCCGGATCGCCATGACGGTGCCGAGCGGCGGCATCCCCGCCGACGGACACAGCCAGGTGGCCGTGAAGATCCGCCTGCTCGACCCGACCAACCAGCCGATCCGCGGCGCCGTGCCCGTTACGCTGGAGGCGAGCCTCGGTCGGTGGCAGGTGGAGGACCGCGATCCGGTCGAACCCGGAATCCAGACGGTGGTCGAAGGCGGTGAGGTTACCTACGGACTGGTCGCGTCGCCGCGGGAGGGCCTCGGCGAACTGCGGGTCACCACCGATCAGGGAAGTCAGCTGGTCGAGGTCGCCTTCGTTCCGGCGGCGCGGCCGTTGATCGCCGCTGGATTGCTCCAGGGCCGGATCGACCTCCGGTCGCTCACCAAGGGAAGCCTGGTCGCCGCCGCGCCCACCGACGGCTTCGAGCGGGAACTCACGGCCGTGGCCACCAGTTCGAGCGATGGGCTCGATCGGGCGGCCGCCCGCGGCGCCGTCTACCTCCGCGGCAAGATCCAGGGCAAGTACCTCCTCACCGCCGCGTACGACAGCGAACGGGATCCCGACGCCCGCCTGTTCCGCGACATCCGTCCCGAGGAGTTCTACCCGGTTTACGGTGACGCCTCGGTGCGGGAGTACGGCGCCCAATCGTCCGAACGGCTCTATGTACGAGTCGATCGCGATCGGAACTACTTCCTCTACGGCGATTTCGAGACGGCACCCGCCACGGCCAGTCGGGAACTGGGGTCGTATCTCAGGACCCTGACCGGCGCGGTCCAGCATCTCGAATCCGAGAAGGTCAGCGCCACCGCGTTCGCCACGCGGTCCCGGGCCAACCAGCTGGTCGAGGAGCTTCCGGGCCGGGGTGTGTCCGGTCCGTATGCCCTGTCCCGGGCCGACGGTTTGATCAACAGCGAGCGGGTCGAACTGGTCACGCGCGACCGCAACCAGCCGAGCCGGATTCTCAAACTCGAGCCCCAGCGGCGCTACGCCGACTATTCGCTGGAACCGTTCACTGGCAGGATCCTCTTCCGCCGCCCGATTCCGAGCGTCGACGGCGACCTCAACCCGATCTCGATCCGGGTGAGCTACGAGATCGAGCGCGGCGGCGAGTCGTTCTGGGTCGTCGGGGCGGATGCCCAGGTGGCCCTCGGCCGTCGGGTCGAACTCGGCGCCGGGGTGGTCAACGAGGACGACCCGCTCGCACCGTTCCGCCTCTTCACGTTGAACGGCACCGCGGCGCTCGGCCAGGGCACGACCCTGACGGGTGAGTGGGCCCGGACCGACTTGAGCGGCGTCGAGGGAACGGCGGGCCGGATCGAGTTCCGCCACGCCTCGCGGCGCTTCGACTTCTACGCCTATGGCGCCGAGAGCGGCCTCGACTTCGCCAACCGATCCTCCACCTTCCAGCCCGGTCGGCGGGAGCTCGGCGCTCGGGGCGGCTTTGCCCTCGACGAGCGAACCCGAATCCGGGGCGAGTGGCTCCGGAGTGAAAGCAAGTCGACCGGCGGCAGTCGGGACGGAGCCCTGCTGGCCCTCGAACGGCAGTTCGGCCGCCAGCTCCGTTGGGAGGTCGGATACCGTCACGGCAGTGAGACCATCCAGCCGGTGGCGCCGTCCACCGTGGCCGCGACACCCAACAGCAGCGACGCGCTCCACCTCCGAGTCACCTGGGATCTGCTGGCCCGCGACTCGGCCTCGAGCGTCGGCCGCGGCCGTCGCGGCTCCGTCTTTGCCGAGTTCGACCAGGACCTGACCGACAGCGATCAACGCCGCGGCGCGATCGGCGCCGATTACCTCCTGACGCGCCGGCTCCGGGTCTTCGGACGGCACGAGTTCCTGTCCTCGTTTGCGGGTCCGTACGCGCTCAATCAGGACCAGCGCAGCCAGGCCACCGTCTTCGGGTTCGACGCGGGCTATGGCGATGACGGTCAGGTGTTCAGCGAGTACCGGCTCCGCGATGGGATTTCGGGTCGCGACGGCGAAGCCGTCATCGGCCTCCGGAACCGCTGGACGCTGGCGCGAGGGGTCCGATTCGATGCCTCGTTCGAGCGAATCAACCGAACCGCGGGAACCACCCGCCTGAGCGGCGAGGGCACGGCAATCGCCGGCGCGCTCGAGTACAGCGCCAATCCGCTCTGGCGGGGCACTGCCCGCCTCGAGTATCGCGACGACCAGACCGTGGGCGGCAGCTGGCTCGGAACCCTCGGCTACGCTCGGAAGATCTCGTCCGACTGGACCACCCTCGGCCGGGTCTACTGGAACGACCTCGGGAACGACCAGCTCCGCACCCGCGCCCAGATCGGCCTGGCCTGGCGGCAGACCGCCCGAAGCGATTGGAACGGCCTGGCCCGCTACGAGCGGATCTTCGAGCGGCTCGGCGCGGTCAGCGGCTCCGGCCTCAGCACCCACGGCGTCGACGTCGTGTCCGCTCATCTCGACTGGCGGGCCACCAATGGCCTGTCGATTACTGGCCGTTGGGCGGCCAAGTGGGCGGCCGACAGCCTCGACCGGATCGAGACGTCGAGCCGCGCCATGCTCGGCATGATCCGCGGCATCCAGGATCTCGGTCGATCGTGGGATGTGGCCGGTACGGTCAGCAGCCTGAGCGCCAACCAGGGCGGGGGCCGCCGGTTCGGCCTCGGCATCGAATTGGGCCGGCGCCTGGTCGACGACCTCCGCCTCGGCCTGGGCTACAACGTCTTCGGCTTCCGGGATCGGGACCTCCGGGAAACCGAGTACACCTTGAAGGGGATCTACCTTCGGCTCGACTACAAGTTCGACGAGCGCCTCTTCGGCGGCGACGAGCGGCCGTCGCGCCCTCGCGTTCGAGTCTTGACCCCGTCGGGCGCAACGGGTCATACTCTCGAATGACCAAACCCACCGTCGTCACCACCAGCCGGCGGGCCGTCCTCGCCGCGCTCGGCACCGGCCTCCTCGCCCCCGCGGTGCTCCGGGGCCGCTATCAGCTGTTTGCCCAATCCCAGACCCGCTACTCGGCGCGGGCGGTCAAGCTGGTCGAGGAATCCCTCACCATCGACATGCTGAACCAGTTCCGGTTTCCGGACTTTGCCGTCAAGCCGCCGCTCTCCGAGCAGTGGCTCCGGACGCCCGGCGCCTTCACCGCCGACCAGTTCGCCCTTTATCGCGACTCCGGCCTCAAGGTCTTTGCCCTCGGCCACGGCGCGGCCGACTACGCCGCCGGGATCAAGTTCTTCGCCGATTGGAACGGATTCCTGGCGGGGTACAGCGATTGGCTCATCCGGGTCGACGACACCGCCGACTTCGAACGGGTCCGGGCACCTGGCAAGGTCGGCATCATGATCACCTTCCAGGGTTCCGACCATTTCCGGTCGCCCGACGACGTCGACACGTTCTGGGCGCTCGGTCAGCGGGTGTCCCAGCTGACGTACAACTACGCCAACCGCCTTGGTGCCGGCTTCCTCGAACACCAGGACGGCGGCCTCACGGTGTTCGGCGGCTCGATCGTGACCCGAATGAACCAGGTCGGAATGGCGGTCGATCTGTCCCACTGCGGCGATCGCACCACGCTCGACGGGATTGCCGCGTCAAAGGCGCCCCCGATCTTTACCCACGCCAGCTGTCGGGCCCTCGTCCCCGGCAGCCTCCGCTGCAAGACCGACGAAGCCATCCGGGCGCTGGCCAAGGCGGGCGGCGTCATGGGCATTCCGTTCCTCCGGTTCATGGTGCGGGATCGCGAGCCGGTCACGGTGGAGCACGTGCTCGACCATTTCGACTACACCGTCAAGCTCGTCGGGGTCGAGCACGTCGGCGTCGGCAGCGACATGGATCTGATCGGGAACCCGAATCCCGTCAACGGACCGCCGATGACCGAGACCCCGAACTGGGAGCGCTACCAGCTCCATCGCGATCCCGAGGGTCGAATCACGGTCGCCGGGCTCGATCACCCCAAGCGGACCTTCGACCTGACCGAGGGACTGATCCGACGCCGCTACTCGGACGCGGACATCAAGCTCATCCTCGGCGGGAACTTTGCCCGGGTCCTCGGGAAGGTCTGGAGCGGGGTCGGGAAAGGCTGAGTCCGGAGGGGTTGCTGGAGGTCCGCCACCCGGCGGGTCGTGGCTCGGGCCAGCCGGGAAACCGCGACCCGGCACGGGCCGTCAGGAGGTGAGAGGCCTCTTCTCATGACAATCCGCCCGAACCTCCGGCCGCAGCCCGGTCGTCCCGATCCCACACCGGACCGCGTCCTTCACGCGAGCGATGAGGTCCGGATCGGGGCCTTTCGCTGCCCGGTCGATCACCACGACTTCGCCACGGCCGGTCCGATCGAGGGCTATACCGTCGGGTTCCCCCGCACCGCCGTCTGGATCGAGCACGCCGACCGGCCGCCATTCGTGGCCGATCCGGGGGTCGTCACCATTTACAACTACGGCCAACCCTACCGCCGACGGCCCCTGGCCCCCGACGGCGACCGGGTCGATTGGTTCAGCGTCAGCCGCGAGCTGGCCGAGTCGCTCGTGGCGGACCTCGACCCCGAAGCCGCGGCCGATTCCCGAGGTCCCTTCCCGATCGCGTTCGGTCGGATCCCGACCTCCCTGTACTGTCACCAGCGGGCCCTGTTCAACCGGATTCGCCGCGGCGAACTCCACGATCCGTTCGAGATCGAGCAGGAGGTGACGGTGCTTCTCGGCACCGTGCTCCGTTGGACGGTCGGGACCCGGCCCGGCCTCGCGTCGGTTCCGTCGCGCCGACACCGCGACCTCGTCGAGCGGACCCGCGCCGCGCTGGTCGCCGAGCCGTTCCGCCGCTCCACGGTCCGCGACCTTGCCGCCCGCGTCGGCGCCTCGCCGTTCCACCTCTGTCGGGTCTTTCACCGCGCCACCGGACTCACGCTCCACCACTATCAACTCGAGATCCGGACCCGGTTGGCCATCGAACGCGTCGAGCAGGGCGACAGCCTGAGCCGGGTGGCCCTCGAACTCGGGTTCTCGAGCCACAGCCACTTCACCGCCGAGTTCCGCCGGCGGGTGGGCACCGCGCCGTCCCGGCTCCGAACCGCCCTGGCTCCCGGCGGCCGCTCAGTCGCGGGGCAGGTACATCTGCCGAAAGAGCCGCCACTGGCCAGCCTCCCGGCGCAGCACCGTCAGGTACTCGGTCCGCGACGTCGTCGAACTCAGCACCGAGTCGCCGGCCAGGTTGTCCCACCCCAGTAGCGAAGTTCCTTCGGCGACGGCAAATCCGCCGCTCCCGTGGATGGTCTCCCCACTGATGTCATACCGAGTGATCCGGAATCCCGCGCCGCCGGTTGGAAACCAGAACGCCCGCAGCGCGGGCCCGCCCTTCACGCTGGGCGTCGAGGTGCCCGGAATGAACAGCGTGACCTCGTCGCTCACGTGGGCCATGACCGCATCCGCGTCGTTCCGGAGCCACGCCGCCCGATAGGATTCGAGCATCCGCCGGATCGCGGCCTCCTCGGCCGGACGCAACTCCTCCGACGAGCCACAACCGACCACGCTGGCAACCAGGAGCCCGAGGACCAGGCGCTGGAATGACATTCGACGTCTCTCCGGTGCGGGACCCCGGAAGCAAGCGGATTGCCCGGCCGGCGGCTGTCGACCCATTGCTCGCCGGGGGCTCCGTGTTGGGAGCAATCCGGCGATAGCGAGGGTGCTCCTCCCCGTTGGATCATGCAGCGCGGGGACCTGTCAGGTCGACCGGACCCGAATCTCGATCGTGGGTGGGCCGTTCAACCTCGGAGTGTGTCGGATGCGTTGTCGTGTGCTGTTCTGCGTGGCGGTCGTGGGCCTGTTCATCGCCGGTCTGACGGAAGCCCAATCCGGCGCGTCCCCCGGCGCACCGCCCGAGGTCACCGCCGCGCAGGCTCTCCTGCAGGCAGGCAACGTCGATAGCGCCATCATCACGCTGGAGCAGTTCTTCCGGCGCACGCCCGCGGCGGTGGCCGGTCGCCTGCTGCTCGG
>JAEUJH010000821.1 GCA_016794825.1 Gemmatimonadota bacterium | reverse complement strand
AATACCCATTTCAACCACCCCGACGAGTTGACCCCCGCCGCCGTCCGGGGCCTCGGCATGCTGGCCGACGCCGGCATTCCGCTCGGCTGCCAGACCGTGCTGCTCAAGGGCATCAACGACGACCCGGCCATCATGGTCAAGCTGATGCAGAAGCTCCTGATGGCCCGGGTCCGGCCGTACTACATCTACATGGCCGATCAGGTGGCGGGCGGCGAGCACTTCCGGACCTCGGTCGAGGCCGGCCTCAAGGTCATGAAGGCGCTTCGGGGCTGGACCAGCGGTCTGGCCAGCCCGCACTTCGTGATCGATGCCCCCGGGGGCGGCGGGAAGATCCCCCTGATCCCGAACTACATCGAGGAGTGGAGCGACGACGAGGTGGTGCTCCGCAACTTCAAGGGCGAGCGGTACGTCTACAAGCAGCCCGAGGGCGAGGCGGCCCCGGTTCGGAAGCTCGATCCGGAGTACCTGTTCGATCCTGACTTCGACCTCCCGACGGGCCGGACCCCGGTCGTTCCCCGAAAGCCGAGCTGACCATGGCGCGTGGCACCCGCAAGCAGGCCCGGGACCTGGAGCGGACCTACTCCCGGGCCCAGTTCGTCCAGAAGCTCCGCCGGCTGGCGGACGCCATCGAGGGCGGGGCGGCGTTCCCGATCCAGGTGGCGGGGGAGCGGCTCCACGTGCCGGCCGACGCCACCTTCAACGTCGAGCATGAGCGGTCGGGCGGGGTGGAGGAGCTGGAGTTCCAGGTCCGCTGGCGGCCCTAGCCGGCCCGGTCGCCTCCGCCAGGAAGACCCGGATGTCCCGCTCGACTCGGTCGGCGGCCGCGATGAACAGATAGTGGTGGGTTCCGTCGATCGCGACGACCCGCGCCCCCGAAAGCTCCCGCGCCAACCGCCTCCGTTGCTCTCCCTCCCAGGCACGTTGGGCCTGCAGCGCCCGTCGAGCCTGGTTCATGGCCGCGCCCCTCCCCACCACCATCGAACCAATCCACGGGTACTCGACGGCAATCGGTCGGTCCACCGCGTAGATGGCGAGCACCGGGGCGCCGATCCGACCGTAGTCGACCCGTCGTTCTCCCCGGACGATTTCCAGATAGGTGCTCGGCGCGGCAATCTCGCCCTGGACGCGTCCCGCGGCGTCGACCTGGTGACGGGCGATGATCTCGGCCCTCGGCCACCGCACCCCGTGGACGCGGGCCAGGTACTCGGCGAAGTCCGCAACCGAGGCCCGGTCCCGTCCCGTGGGGCCGGGTCGAGGTGGCGGTAGTTGACGGGCTGCCGCCCACCGGCCGAGCCGTGCCATGCCACCGGATCGATCGTATCCGGCGTCGAGATACACCAACGCGGTCACTCGTTCCGGATAGCGGGCCGCGAACTCGGACAGTTCGTCGCCCGCCATCGAATGGCCAACGAGTACGACCGGGCCAAGGACAAGCGAGTCGAGGACGGCATGGAGATCCTCCACCAGCGTAGCCGTGTCGAACCCACCCGCGATCCGGACGCTCGCGCCGAATCCGCGGCGAGTCAGGGCCAGGACCCGAAACCGATCGGTAAAGCGGGGCGCGAAGTCCTCGAAGACGTGGGCGGTGTTGCCAAGGCCCGCCAGGAACACGAGCGGTGGCCCGCTCCCGCCGAAGTCGAGGTAGTGGAGCCGGGCTCCCGGTACGGAGACCAGGCCCGAGTGCGGTGGCTGGCTCGATTGGGCCGCCGCATCGTTGACGCATGGGGCCGTCAAGGCCCGGAGGCCGAGGACGGTCCACCAGACGAGTCGGATCAGCGTGACCATGACCTCAAGCCCCCGCATCGAGGAACCTGGCGATGGCGTCGGCCACCCGGTCCGGGTGGGACAGGAACACGAAGTGATTGCCGCCGTCGATTTCGAGCACGGTCGAACCGACCACCCCGGTCCGGAACCGCGTCCGTTGGTCGGCGGTGAACGGCTGCCAGCCAAGGGTCAGGTACTGCAGGGCATCGTCCCAATCCGGCGCGCTCGGAACGAGCCAGGCCGCGATGTCGGTCACCGTTCGAGCGACCGGGTAGATGCCCAGGGCCGGCGCTCTGACCGCGGCGTAGGCGGGCCGCACCAGGCCGCCGATGATCGTGGCGCTGATGGTCCCCGGGGTCGCCGGTCCGATCAGACGACCGTCCGCCCCGAAGCGGGTGGTGGCCAGAACCTCAGAGGCAGGCCACCGGACTCCGTAGACCCGATCGAGGTAGCCTCGATAGCCGTCGACCGACAAGCTCTCGGCCCGGATCGGGAGCGGAGGAACCGGGGCGTACGGGATCAGTTCGGCCAGGTCAATCCGGTCGATCGCGGCGTCGAGGTAGACCAGGCGGCGGACTCGATGAGGGAATCGGCCCGCAAACCGGGTCATCTCGTCGCCCGCCACGGAGTGGCCGACCAAGTCGACGCGGTCGAGCCCCAGCCGATCGAGCACGGCCAGCAGGTCGCTCGTCAGCGTTTCCAGATCGTATCCGGCGGGAGGCCGGCTCGACCGGCCATACCCGCGGCGGGTGACGGCGATGACCCGATGACGACCGGTCAA
>JAEUJH010000806.1 GCA_016794825.1 Gemmatimonadota bacterium | reverse complement strand
CCTCCTCCCGGCCGAGATCGGCGACTACAGCGATTTCTACGCCTCCATCGACCACGCCACCAACGTCGGCAGCATGTTCCGCCCGGAAAACCCGCTGCTGCCCAACTACAAGTACGTCCCGATCGGCTACCACGGCCGGGCCTCCTCGATCGTGGTGAGCGGCACCCCGGTCCGCCGACCGATGGGGCAGGTCAAGGACGACCAGGCGCCGGCCCCGGTGTTCGGCCCGAGCCGGTCGCTCGACTACGAATGCGAAATCGGGGTCTACGTCGCCGCCGGCAATTCGTTAGGCACCGTCATCCCGCTGGCCGAGGCCGAGCGCTACCTCTTCGGCCTCTCGATCGTCAATGACTGGTCGGCGCGCGACGTCCAGCGCTGGGAATACCAGCCCCTCGGCCCGTTCCTGGCCAAGAACTTCGCCACCACGGTCTCGCCCTGGGTGGTGACGCTCGATGCCTTGGCCCCCTATCGGGTCCCGGCCTTCGATCGCCCCGCCGACGATCCCGATCCGCTGCCGTACCTGTGGTCGGAGCCCGACCAGCGGGCCGGCGGCATCGACGTCACCGTCGAGGTCGCGCTCGCCTCCGCCCGGATGCGCGCCGAGGGTATCGCCCCGATGCGGCTGAGTCAGGGGCGCCTGGCCGACATGTACTGGACCCTCGGGCAGCTCCTGACCCATCACGCCAGCAACGGCTGCAACCTCCGCCCCGGCGACCTCCTCGCCAGCGGAACCATCTCGGGCCCGGCGCGGGAAAACCGCGGCTGCCTGCTCGAACTCACTTGGCGGGGCGGGGAGCCCCTCACCTTGCCGACCGGCGAAGTCCGCCGATTCCTGCTCGACGGCGACGAAGTCGTGATGCGCGCCTTCTGCGAGCGGGCTGGCGCCGTCCGGATCGGCTTCGGGGAGTGTCGGGGTGTCGTCGAACCCGCCTGATCCGTCCGCCCGGCCGACCACCGTCCGGACCACGCACCTCGAGATCACCGATCCCGCGGCCATCGTGCCAGCGCGCGCCCCGGCCGTCGGCACCGTCCTCGCCCGGCTGGGCGCGCCGGCGCCGGAGTTCGTTCGCTTCCTCTATACCGCCGTCGGCGGCGACTGGCACTGGCGTGATCGGCTGCCGTGGTCCTGGACCCAGTGGCGCGACTGGTTGTCCCGCCCCGGCCTCGAGACCTGGTGGGTGGCGGTCGACGGCGCCCCCGCGGGGTGGTTCGAACTGGACGCCACCAGCCCGCCCGACGTCGAGATCGCCTACTTCGGGCTGCTGCCGGCCTATTTCGGACGAGGCCTCGGCGGCTGGCTCCTCGAGGCCGCCCTTCGGCGCGGCTTCGCGCTCGGCCGTCGGGTCTGGGTCCATACCTGCACGTTGGACGGCCCCGTGGCCCTTGCTCACTACCAGGCTCGTGGCCTGGTCCCGTACCGGGTCGAGGAATCCGTGCTCGACCTGCCGTCTGAACCGCCGGGCGCCTGGCCCGGCGCCCATCGCCCGAGGAGTCCCGCGCCATGACCCTGGCCGATCGCCGTGTCGAATACTCCAAGGCGTC
>JAEUJH010000789.1 GCA_016794825.1 Gemmatimonadota bacterium | reverse complement strand
GGGGTCAGCCCCTCCTCCCGGCCCAGTTCGGGGAATCGGGTGGAGTCGCCCGCCGCGGCAAACGCCTCTCGGGCCACCCAACCGGCCGCCTGGTGCTGTCCGTGTCCATCGCGGGGGGTGCCAGAAAAGACCGAAACGAGGATCTGGGGGCGGGTCCGCCGCACCACCCGAACCACGTCCTTGAGGATCGAATCGCGAGGCCAGAAGGTGAGGGCTTCCGCCAGCGTCTTGGTGAATCCGAAGTCGAAGGCCCGGGTAAAGTACTGCCGGGCCCCGTCGAGACCGCGGGCGGCGAGCAGTTCCTCGGTCCGGATCAGGCCCAGCGCGTCGCCCAGTTCGGGCCCGATCAGGTTCTGCCCGCCCTCGCCGCGGGTCAACGAGAGGTAGCCGGTGATGGCACCTTCTCGCCGGACCAGATAGGTGAGGAGTTCGGTGTCCTCGTCGTCGGGGTGGGCGGCGATCATCAGGACCCGCTTGGTGTGCCCCAACATCCGTTCGGCCTGGGCCAACGCCGCCGCGCCCCCGGTCGAAGGACCGGAGATCTGGGCCGAAAGCACCGGGAGGACGGCCAGCTGGAGGCCGACCACCAGGCCGAGCACTCGGTTCATTGCGGGGGATCCGCCTCGTCTCCGGGCGGTGGCGGCCGGTCGCGGGTATCGGGGCGGCGGCCGACGACGAAGGCGAGCACGAACGCGAGCAGGGCCGCCAGCAGCAGGGTTTCCGCGGCCCCGCCGGCGACGTCGTAGAGGAACAGCAGCATCCCCAACGACACGGTAACCGTTCCGATGGCCCGAAGGATCTCGTCGAGGTTCCGCCAATGGGTCTGGCGGGCCCAGTAGATCGAGGCCAGCAGCCCCACCACCCCGATGGTGAGGATCCCATACCAGATCAAGATCCACCAGCGGTGGCCGATGATCATGGGATCGGGGCCGACTCGACGGCCCGGGAGCGCAACCAGGCGAAGGTGTAGATCCCGGTGGCGTGCCCGTCGCTCCAATGGACCCGGAGCCCATAGGCCCCGACGAGGGCAAGGTGGAGGGGGGCGACGGTCGGAGCGACCGTGGCCGGATCGAGGAGCGGTCGACCGGACATCTCGTCGACGCATTGGGCACACGGGCAGGCGAGTCGGAGGTCGCGGGCGGCGATCCAGGTACGGTCGCCCAGCCGATCCCACTCGAAGATCAGCCCGTCATCCCGACGGGTGATCGCCACCGGTACCTGCACGGTCCTGTTCGTGGTTCCCTCCCCCGCTATTTTACGGCTTTTCCGGCCATTTCACCCATCCGACGGGTTGCCAACGATGACCGTTTCGACTCCCAATCCTTTCGGCAGCAAGGGCACCCTTGATCTGGGTGGCCAGCGGGCCGTCATTTTCCGACTCCCTGAACTGGCCCGCCAGGGCCTCATCGACCTCGATCGGATTCCGTTCTCGATCCGGATCCTGATCGAGAATGCCCTCCGCCACGCCAATCGGGGGGTGGTCACCGAGGACCACGTGCTCCAGATCGGCCGGTGGACGGGCAAGCCGGCCGGCCTCGGGGAGATCCCGTTCATGCCGGCCCGGGTGGTCCTCCAGGACTTTACCGGTGTTCCGTGTGTCGTCGACCTGGCCGCGATGCGGGACGCCATGGCCAACATGGGCGGCGACGCCCAGCGGATCAACCCGGTGGTGCCCTGCGACCTGGTGATCGACCACTCCGTCCAGGTGGACCACTACGGCACGGCCCAGGCCTTCCGCCAGAACGTGGCCCTTGAATTTGACCGAAACAAAGAGCGCTATCAACTCCTCAAGTTTGCCCAGCGGGCGTTCCAGAACTTCCGGGTGGTCCCGCCGGGCATGGGGATCGTCCACCAGGTCAACCTCGAATACCTGGCCCCGCTGGTCCAGCTGCGAGACCAGTACGGTGAGGTGACGGCCTACCCCGACAGTCTGGTCGGGACGGATTCCCATACGACCATGATCAACGGGCTCGGCGTCATGGGCTGGGGCGTGGGCGGGATCGAGGCCGAGGCCGTGATGCTCGGCCAACCCTACTTCATGCTGATTCCCGAGGTTATCGGGATGAAGCTGGTCGGCGAACTCCCGGTCGGAACGACCGCGACCGACCTGGTTCTCCAGGCCACCAACATCCTCCGGAAGCACGGGGTGGTGGACAAGTTCGTCGAGTTCTTCGGCCCCGGGCTTTCCAGCCTGGGCCTGGCCGACCGGGCCACGATCGCCAACATGGCGCCCGAGTATGGGGCCACCATGGGCTTCTTCCCGGTGGATTCGGAGACGATCGACTACCTCCGGCGGACCGGGCGGCCCGCCGACGTCGTCGAGCGAGCCGAGCGGTACTGCAAGGAGAACGCGTTGTTCCGGACGGACCAGACCCCCGATCCGGTCTTCACCACCAGCCTGACACTCGACCTCTCGACGGTCGCTCCCAGCCTGGCGGGGCCGAAGCGGCCGCAGGATCTGGTCCGGCTCAAGGACGCGCCCCGCAACTTCGCCACCAACCTTCCGAGCCTGCTCCCGGCCGCCGCGGCGGGGCCGCGGAAGGAAGCCGCCGTGGCCAACGGGGCCCAGTGGGAAAACGAGGGCGGCGCGCCGGCCACCCTCCTGGCTCCCCCCGAGGTCGAGTGCGAACATGAGGGCCGCACCATCAAGCTGCGGGACGGCTCGGTGGTCATCGCGGCCATTACCAGCTGCACCAACACCTCCAACCCGTCGGTCATGGTTGGCGCGGGGCTGCTGGCCCGGAAGGCACTGGCCCGAGGCCTGAGCAGCCAGCCCTGGGTCAAGACCAGCATGGCGCCGGGCTCCCGGGTGGTGACCGACTACCTCGACGCCGCCGGGCTGACCGAGGCGCTCGATCGGCTCGGGTTCAACACCGTCGGCTACGGGTGCACGACCTGCATCGGCAACAGCGGGCCCCTGCCCCAGGCCATCGAAGAGACGATCCAGAAGAACCACCTGGTCTGCGCGGCCGTGCTCTCCGGCAACCGGAACTTCGAGGCCCGCGTTCATCCGCTCGTTCGGGCCAACTACCTCGCGTCGCCGGTGCTCGTCGTCGCGTACGCGCTGGCCGGGCGGATGGACATCGACCTGACCCGCGATCCGCTCGGCGTCGGGTCCGACGGGAAGCCGGTCTATCTGGCCGACATCTGGCCGAGCGCCGAGGAAATCCGGGCGACCATGGCGGCGGCCCTCAAGCCGGCGATGTTCCAGAAGAGCTACTCGACGGTCTTCGACGGCGACGCGGAGTGGCAGGCGCTGGCCGTGCCGGGCGGCAGCCGGTTTGCCTGGGACGGTCAGTCGACCTACGTCCAGAACCCGCCCTTCTTCCGCGACCTTCCCAAGGTTCCCGGGGCCATGCAGGACATCCAGGGCGCGCGGGTCCTGGCCTCCCTGGGCGACAGCGTCACGACCGACCACATCTCGCCCGCCGGGTCGATCCCGAAGAATGGTCCGGCCGCGCGGTTCCTCCTCGAGCGGGGGGTCCAGCCGGTCGACTGGAACACCTTCGGGGCTCGGCGCGGGAACCACGAAGTCATGATGCGGGGCACGTTCGGCAACGTCCGGATCAAGAACGGCCTGGTCCCGGACAAGGAGGGCAACTGGACCCTCGACTTCGGCACTGGCGAGGTGGTGTCGATCTACGACGCCGCGATGCGCTACATCGAGCGGGGGACCCCGCTCGTGATCCTGGCCGGCAAGGAGTATGGCACCGGATCGAGCCGCGACTGGGCCGCCAAGGGCACCAATCTCCTCGGGGTGAAGGCGGTCCTGGCCGAGAGCTACGAGCGGATCCACCGCAGCAATCTGGTCGGGATGGGTGTCCTGCCCCTCGGCTACGAGCCAGGGGCCAGTCGCGAGAGCCTTGGCCTGACCGGCCGGGAGACGTTCACGATCACCGGGATCGCGAAGGATCTGGTGCCGGGCGGGACCGTCAACGTCGTGGCTGTCTCGGAGGATGGCACCCGGAAGGAGTTCAAGGCGGTGGTGCGTCTCAATTCGAAGGTGGAAATCGACTACTACCGGCACGGCGGGATCCTGCCCCGGGTCCTTCGGATGTTCCTCGGCCTCTGATTCGGCCGAGGGTGGAAACGAAAGCGGGGGGCTCCTGACGGAGCCCCCCGCTTTTTCGTTCAGACCTTGGAACCGATCAGGCAACCAGATCCTTCAGCCGATCGCCGGTTTCGCCTTCGCGAAGCCGCTGGAGCGCCCGGTCGCGCAGTTGACGGATCCGTTCCCGGGTGACGCCCATCATCCGGCCGATTTCCTCGAGGGTCCGGCTGTTCCCGTCCTCGAGCCCGAAATACAGGCGGAGCACCTTGGCATCGCGCGGCGGCAACGTGGCCAGGGCCGCCTCGATGTCGTTGGTCTGGCTGTTGGCCAGGGTGGAGCTGTCGGTGCCTTCCTGATCGGTGGCGGCAAACCGCTCCATCCGCTCGTTGCCGTCGCCGTCGCGCGTCGGGTGGTCGAGCCGCACCGCCTCGGAGTTCAGGGCGCTCAGGCTCCGAACCGCCTCGGGGGTCAGACCGGTGGCCCGCGCCAATTCCTCGGTGGTGGGCATCCGACCAAGCCGCTCCTTGAGGAGCGTGGTCGTCCGTCCGAGCCGCGAGAGATCGGCGGTTCGGTTGAGCGGTACCCGAACCGGCCGGCCGTGCCGCGCGATGGCCGCCTGGACCGCCTGCCGGATCCACCACACCGCGTACGAAATGAACTTGACCCCGCGATCGGGATCGAACTTCCGGGCGGCCGTCATCAGCCCGAGGTTGCCCTCGCCGATCAGATCGACGAGCGGGACACCCCGGTTCTGGAACTTCTTGGCCACCGAGACCACGAACCGCACGTTATGACGAGCCAGCTTTTCCTGCGCGGCGATATTGCCCCGGAACGCCTTGCGAGCGAGTTCCATTTCCTCGTCTCGACTGAGCAGCGGTACTCGGGAAATCTCGTCCAAATACAGGTCGAGGCTCTCGCGGCCCTCGTCCACCGCACGGGCGATCTGGGCGGGCCGAGCCGCCCGGCGCTTCGCACGAGGAAGAGTCACTTGACCTCCAAACAGTTAGGGTGACACCACCGCCGAGACAGATCCGAAACCACCCCGAAACAATCTGACCCTCTCGGCGCGCCAATATACAATCTAAGCCCAAAAAAATCAACAACTTACATAAACCGGCTCAGGATATGGGGTTGCACCGACGCAGCGCAATTCCGAATCCCATTATCGGTAAATACGCACCAATCCAGCAGAAAGTTCGCCGAACGGACGCCGAACCGATATCGTTGCCAACTGAAACATCCGTCGGCCAGCCGCCGAGCCTCCAAACAGGCATTGGCGGCTCCGAGGGTGGGAGACGAAACCGTCGCGATTCCGCACACGGGCGGGCGGAAAAAGACGACGGGCCCGACCTCCAGGGGGTCGGGCCCGCGTCGGTGTTGCGGCCGGCTCTAGAGGGCCTTGAGTTCCGTCACGACCTTCTGGAGCGACCCCTTGGCGTCGCCGAAGAGCATGGCCGTCTTGGGGTTGTAGAACAGCTCGTTCTCGATGCCGGCAAACCCGGCGCCCATGCCTCGTTTGAGGACGATGATCGAGTGGGCCTTGTCGGCATTGAGGATCGGCATGCCGTAGATCGGGCTTCCCGGGTCGGTCCGCGAGGCCGGGTTGACGACGTCGTTGGCCCCGATGACCAGGCAGACGTCGGTCCGCTCGAACTCGGCGTTGATCTGATCCATGTCGAACAGCTTGTCGTAGGGCACGTTGGCTTCCGCCAGCAGCACGTTCATGTGCCCGGGCATTCGACCCGCCACGGGATGAATGGCGTACTTGACCTCCCCGCCCTTCTTCTCGATCAAGTCGGCCATTTCGCGCACGATGTGCTGCGCCTGGGCGACGGCCAGACCGTACCCCGGCACCACGATGACACTCTTGGCGTAGGCGAGCTGGACGGCCGCGTCGTCGGCGGAGGTCTGCCGGACGGTGAGGCCTTCGGCGGTCTTGGTGGAACCCCCGCCGGTGGCGCCGAACGCCCCGAAGAGGACGTTGGCCAGGGAGCGGTTCATGGCCTTGCACATGATCTGGCTCAGGATGATGCCGCTCGAACCGACCAGTGCCCCCGCGATGATCAGCACCTCGTTCCGGATCACGAAGCCGGTCATGGCCGCGGCGATGCCGGAGTAGGAGTTGAGGAGCGAGATGACGACGGGCATGTCCGCCCCGCCGATCGGGATCACCAGGGTGACGCCGAGGAGCAACGAAATGACCAGGACGGCATAGAACGGCCACAGGAGCGACTCGGGCACCGAGACCTGATAGACGCTCAGCCCGACGACGGCCAGGAACATCAAGGCGTTCAGCGCCTTCTGGCCGGGGTAGATGATCGGCTTTCCGGTCATCACTTCCTGCAACTTGGCCCAGGCCACGAGACTTCCGGTCAGGGTAACGGCGCCGATCAGGAGGCTGAGCTGCATCGTGATCGAGGTGTCGAGCGGCAGCTGCTCGTTGACCAGCTCGGAGCGGAGGAACTCCGCCCCGCCGACCAGGAGGGAGGCGCCGCCGCCGAGGCCGTTGAGGAGGGCCACCATCTGGGGCATCGACGTCATCTTGACGGCCTTGGCCATCCAGAGGCCCAGGGCGCTTCCGACCACCAGGCCGGCGATGATCACCTGGTAGGTGACGATGGCCTGGTCGAGCAGGGTCACGACGATGGCGATCAACATCCCGACGCCCGAGATCCGGTTGCCCTTGACGGCCGTGGCCGGACTCGAGAGCCACTTCAGTCCGAGGATGAACAGGACCGAGGCGACGAGATAGATGAGTTGGGTGACGGTATGCGACATCACTTCTGCTCCGGCTTGCGTTTGAACATCTGGAGCATTCGGTCGGTGACGGCGTAGCCGCCGACCACGTTGATCATGGCGAACACCACGGCCAGGAATCCGAGCACGGTGGAGATCCAGCCATGCTCGCCGCCGGCGACGATGAGCGCGCCGGCGATGGTGATTCCGCTGATGGCGTTGGCGCCCGACATGAGCGGGGTGTGGAGCGTCGTCGGCACCCGGTTGATGAGCTCGACGCCCAGGAAGGTGGCGAGAGTGAAGATGACGATACTGCCGATCAGGGCTTCCACGATCAGTTCCTCCCGTAGCGCACGGCGCCGGCGTGGGTGACCGTCATCGGACCGACGATGGCATCCTCGACGTTGACCTGCAGGGCGCCGTCCTTGATGGCGTGTTCGAGCAGCGCCTGGACGTTCTTGCTGAACATGAAGCTCGCGTCGCGGGGCAACGAGCTGGCGAGGTTGCGCGGGCC
>JAEUJH010000774.1 GCA_016794825.1 Gemmatimonadota bacterium | reverse complement strand
CTGGCTGTCGTAGCTGGTGGTGCCGTCGGGGTTCCGGACCAGGAGCCCGTGGTAGCGCTCGCCCCAGTCGTCCTCATAGGTCCGCTGGTCGTGATTGCCGGCCTGCGCCACGGCCACCTTGTAGAAGTCGGGGTAGCGGAGGATCCCGCCGGCCGCCGCAAAGCCACCGCCCGAGTGGCCCCAGATGCCGACTCGATCGAGGTCCATCCACGAGTGCCGGGCGCCGAGCTGCCGGATGCCGGCCACCTGATCGGGGAGGCCGTTGTCGCCCATGTTGCCGTAGTAGGCGTCGTGGAACGACTTGGAGCGGCCCGGCGTACCCATCGCGTCGAGTTCGACGACGATGAAGCCGAGTTCCGCGATGGCCTGCTTGTCGGCCCGGGCCGGCCCGAAGCTCCGGGTCCCGACGCTGCCGGACTGGGGCCCGGGGTAGAGATAGTTGATGACCGGGTACTTCCGGGTCGAGTCGAACCGGGTGGGCCGATACATCAGCCCGTAGAGGTCGGTCTTCCCGTCCCGGGCCTTGACGGTAAATCCGATCGGCGGCTTCCAGCCGCTGGCGAGAAGCCGCCCGGCGTCGACCTGCTCGAGCGGCATGACCAGGCGGCCGCGGGCGTCGCGCAGGACCGAGGTTGGCGGCCTCTGCGGCGTGGACCAGGTGTCGACGAAGAACCGGCCGTCCGGCGAGAGCGCGATCTCGTGATTCCCGTCGTCGGGTGTCAGCAACTCCTGCTTCTTGCCGTCGAACCCGATCCGGTAGAAGTGGCGATAGTACGGATCCCGGCCCGGTTCCCGACCCCCGGCCGTGTAGTAGAGCATCCGCTCCTTCTCGTCCACGCGGAGGAGGTCGAGGACCGGGCCCGGCCCCCGGGTGATCTGGTGTTTGAGCGACCCGGACGTGAGGTCGTACAGGTAGAGATTGCCCCAGTCGTCGCGTTCCGAAAACCAGATCACTTCATTGGTGGTGGACAGGACCCGCCAGTTGGGGCGGCTGGCGCCGGATTCGTACTGGGTGGCCACCCGTTCCTCGAGCACCTCGCGGATGGCGCCGGTGGTCGCGTCGCCGATCCGGAGCCGGGCTTCCTTGTGGTCGCGGCTGCTGGACACGAAGGCGACCCGCGATCCGTCCGGGAACCACTCGACGTCGGCCCACGTGCCGCCGCAGTAGACGTGGTCGCAGATCGTCGACCGATGCGGATCGGCCGGCATCTGGAACCGGACCAGCTGACCGGAGGGGACGTCGATGACCACCCGTTCGATCGTGAAGATGGCGCTGTCGCCGGGGAGCGGGTACTTCCACGCCTCGAGGGTCGGGTGACCCACCGCCGTGTTGACCAGGTACATCATCCCGGCCTTCCGGGCGTCGTGCTGGAAGGTGGCAATCCTCCTCGAGTCGGGCGACCACACCAGGACCGGATTGGGTCCCCGCACCCAGCCGGCGTTGTTGGTGGCGTAGCCGTAGTCCTCCCGGCCGTCGGTGGTCAGGGCCCGCTCCTGGCCGGTGCCCAGGTCGCGGATCCAGAGATTGTGGTTCCGGATGAACGCGGCCTGTTTCCCGTCCGGCGAGGCGACCGAGGTTCGATCGATCCGCGCCCGGGGAGCGGATTCGCAGCTCAGTCCCGCGGGGTCGCACCGGAATCGGCGGGTGCCGACGTCGAAGGCGAGTTGGAGTCCGGCCGGGGTCGAACTGATCTCGACCGCGGGCAGGGAGGCGGGGGCGATCGTGGTGTCGGCGGCTCGGCTCAGGGCCGGGGCCACCTTGCTCGGGTCGAAGGCGGCGACGCGGGTCTTCCGGACCGGGTCGACGATCAGGTATTCCGCCCCGGCCGACCGCTGGGCCCGGTACCAGAACCGGCCATCGGCAAGCCAGGTCGGCCGGACGGGCTGGCCGGTCACCAGGGCCTGCGTGGTGGCCCCGAGGGCTCGTTCCGCGCGGGCGTAGTCCTCCTCGGTCAGGCGGGTTGGTCGGTCCTGGGCCTGGCCTGGAGCCGCCAGCGGGGCGGCCATTGCCATCAGTGCCACGATCGATCGAAGCCGCATGCGTTTCTCCCGGATGATGCGCCCCCCAAAATACTCCCACGGCGGGGGCCCTCGCCCGGCGCCCCCCCTGCCATCCCGCCCCCCCGTGCCGTATCATCTGATGTTCCCGAAACACCACCGAACCGGAGTCTCCCGATGCGATCCCGACTCGCGTTCGCCGCGCTTGCCCTGCTGGTGGCCCCGGTGGCCGCCCAGCAGCGGCTCACCCCGGCCGACATCTTCCAGCTGGAGTACGCCGCCGATCCCCAGATCTCCCCCGACGGTCAGTGGGTGGTCTACGTCCGGCAGTGGCAGGATCTGATGACCGATCGGCGCTATTCCAACCTCTGGTTGGTTCGCGCGGACGGCACCGATCATCGTCCCCTTACCACCGGCAAGTTCTCGGAGTCGCAGCCCCGCTGGTCGCCGGACGGGAAGCGGATTGCCTACCTGTCGAACCGGGACGGCTCCCCCCAGATCTACGTCCGCTGGATGGACGGCGGGATGACCCAGCCGGTCACCCGGATGACCAATCCGCCCGGCACCGTCACCTGGTCGCCCGACGGGAAGTCGATCGCGTTCCTGGCGCTGGTGCCGAAGCCGGCGCTGGTGGTCGGGCAGCCGATCACGCCGCCGCCCGGCGCGGTCTGGGCGGCGCCGCCCAAGTACACCGACCGACTCGTCTTCCGCTACGACGGCGTGGGCGAGGTGCCGACCGGGTTCGTGCACCTCTTCGTCGTGCCCTCGGAGGGCGGCACTGCCCGCCAGCTGACCAGCGGCGACCACCACCACGGCGGGATGCCCTACGGCGGCGGCGCCATTGCCTGGACGCACGACGGCGGCGAGCTGATCATCCCCGCCCGCCGGGGCGAGAACCCGGAGTGGAATTCGCGGGAGTCCGAGTTGTTCGCGGTGTCGGTCAAGGACGGCGCGCTCCGCCGCCTGACCGAGCGGTTCGGTCCTGATCAGAGTCCGGCCGTGTCGCCCGACGGCCGGTTGATCGCGTACACCGGCTATGACGACCGGAAGCAGGGCTATCAGAACACCCTGTTGTACGTGATGAACCGCGACGGCTCGGGCAAGCGGGTGCTCTCGACCCGGATCGACAACAGCGTCGGAAGCCCGGTCTGGGCCGCCGATGGGAAGAGTGTCTACGTCCAGGTCGACGACCGCGGCAACACCAAGGTGGCGC
>JAEUJH010000772.1 GCA_016794825.1 Gemmatimonadota bacterium | reverse complement strand
GCACAGCCGGCGAGGGGCTGAGCCTCAGCGCGAGCGAGCCTCCTTGCTGGGCCGCCGGGGGGCCGGGGGCTCGGGGCCGGTCTGCAGCAGGGCCGCCAGTTCGCGGTGTTGCCGCATGCGATAGCTGTTCCCCCGGATATTGACGATATGGCAGTGGTGCACGAGGCGGTCGATCAGCGCGCTCGCCATCACCTCGTCCCCAAAGACCTCGCCCCATTCCTCGAAGCTTTTGTTCGACGTCAGGATGGTCGACCCGGTCTCGTAGCGGCGGCTCATGAGCTGGAAGAACAGCATGGCGCCGGTGCGGCTGATCGGGAGGTACCCGATCTCATCGACGACCAGGAGAGCCGGGAAGATCAGGGTCTTGAGCCGCTGGGTGAGCCGGCCCGCTTGCTGGGCCTCCTCGAGGGAGGTGATCAGGTCGGCCAGCGTGCCGTAGTAGACCCGGCGGCCATATTGGGCGGCGGCGACCGCGAGGCTGATGGCGAGATGGGTTTTCCCGACCCCGGGCGGGCCCAAGAGCACCACGTTTTCCTTGCGCTCGACGAACCCGAGGGTGTGCAGGCTGTCGATCTGCTCCCGTTTGATCGAGGGCTGGAAGGCGAAATCGAAGTCGCGGAGCGTCTTGACCGCGGGCAAGCGGGAGGACCGCATCGCGGCCAGGAGCCGCCGATCATTCCGCAAGCGGATCTGGGCGCCCAACAGGGATTCGATGGCCGCGGCGGGGGGGAGCTGCCCGCCATCGAGCTGCCGTAAGATCTCATCGAGCGCCTCCAACGCCCCCGGCATCTTGAGATCGGCCAACTGGGTGCGGACCCGCTCGCGGAGGGACGGACTGGCGGCGGTCATCGGGCGGCCTCGAGGAGGGCGGTGTACTGGGCGAGCGGCCGGCGATCGATCGTGAGGCAGGCGATGCGCGGGAGCCGCACCGTCACCGACCGGGTCGCGGCCAGCGGGACGAGGCGCTGATACGAGTGCGGGGCGAGCGGCCCTAACGCGTGCCGCTCGTCGCGCTCAAACCGGAGCCGCGGCGCTTCCCTCGTCGTTCCGTGGACCCGCGCATTGGCGACGTAGTCGAGCCAGTGCTGCGCCTGGGCGTCGAGATCGGCATCCCCGAGGAAGTCCCGGCCGTAGAGGAAATTCCGGCGGAGGTAGCCCACCGGCCGCTCGACCTTGCCCTTGGTCTGCGCCCGATAGGGCCGGCACAGGCGCATCCGAAAGCCCCAGTGGGCAGCGAAGCGAAGAAACTCCGCATTCTCCACCAGCCGGCCGCCGTGTGACCGGCCGTCGCGCGTCACCACGGCGCGCATCTGATCGAACAGCAGCTCACGGGGGACGCCGCCGAAATACTGAAAAGCAGCCTCGAGGCTGTCCATGACCGTGGCCATCGTCTGGCGGAGGACGAACTGGACCCAGAGGAGGCGCGAGTAGCCCAGCACGACCAGGAACGCGTAGCGCCGGCCCCACGCGGTATCGACCAGGGCAAAGTCGACCTGCGCCTGGTGGCCGGGCGCGGTTTCAAACCGCGTGACCGGCTCCGGCTCCGGGCGCGGACGCATCCGGGCGACGTAGTCCCGGACTTGGGTGATGCCGCCGCGATAGCCCGCCGCCCGCAGCTCGTCGAAGAGCCGCACCGCGGAGAGTTCGGGGTAGCTGGCCAGTCGGGTCGTGATGAGGGGGGTGAAGCCGTCGAGCTTGGTGGGCCGGCTCACGCGCCGGCGGGAGGCCGGCGCGTGGACGTCGTGCTCGAGCTGGCCGGTGGCCAGCCAGTGGTAAATCACGCGGCGACTCACGCCCAGCTGCCGGGCGATCGCGCTTTTGGACAACCCTTGCTCCAACAAGTGTTTGAGTACCACCAGTCGCTCCCATCCGTACACGCGCGGCTCCACACTGAGGGGGAGCCGCTAAGTGAACCCGTGCGGGCGAGATCGGCGATCTCGCCACCCTGAGCGACCGAGTGTGCAATTT
>JAEUJH010000760.1 GCA_016794825.1 Gemmatimonadota bacterium | reverse complement strand
ACATACCGCGAAATGGCGGTCCGACCTTCGTCCGCGGTGGTGGCGCCCCCGGAGGTCAGGACCCGGCGGACGCCGGCGTCGATCAGATGCTCGAGCGCCTTGAGCGGCCGGCTGGCGACATCGAACGCCCGATGGAAGGTGACCGGCAGCGGCGCCGCCCGCTCGACCAGGCGGGCGGTGGCCTCCCGGTCGATGGCGCCGGTCCGGTCGAGCGCGCCGATGACCACCCCATCCGCGCCCGCGTCCTTGGCAGCCGCGATGTCGCGGGCCATCGCCTCGAGTTCCGCCGCGGAGTACACGAAGTCGCCGGCTCGGGGGCGGATCATCACGAACACGGGCACCGTCACGGCGGCGCGGACCGTCTCGATCAACCCCAGGCTGGGCGTCAGACCCCCGGATTCGAGCGCCTGGCAGAGCTCGAGGCGGCTCGCGCCCAGCGCCGTCGCCACCTCGGCGGCGGCGACCGAATCGACCGCTACCTCGACCAGCGCTTCGGCTGGCGTTAGCATTCGTGACCCATGATCGGCGAGCATGCTGGTTGTCGGCGCTTCGCCAAGATACCACCGAAGCCGGTCGGGCATGGAGGCAGGGATGGCTGACGAAGCACGCGGACCTGGCGGGACCCCGGGCGGCACCGGCGAATTCCTGATCGGACTGGCCCTCGTCATCGGCGCGGGCTACCTGGTCCTCAACCAGGTGACCGTCACCACCGGGTTCTGGCACTTCTACGGCTACAACGCCTTCGGCCTCTCGCTGATCCCGCTGCTGCTCGGCATCGGGGTCCTCTTCTTCAACGGCAAGTCGACCATCGGCTGGCTGCTCACCCTGGGCGGCGCGCTGATCATCGCCCTCGGCGTCATCACCCATCTCCAGGTCTTCTTCCAACCGACCAGCCTGTTCAACACCTTGCTCATGCTGGGCGGGCTCGCCGCCGGCATCGGCTTGATCGCGCGGGCGCTCCGGTCCCACTGATCTTCGGGACGGCCGAATGCGGGCCCTCTATCAGGTGATCTCGCGGGCGCCGGGCGTCCGGCGCGGGGTGGCCGTCTTTGCAGGCACCCGGGTTCCCGTCAAATCGCTGATCGACCATCTCGACCGGGGCGGCTCGATCGACGAGTTCCTCCAGCGGAACCGCGACCTGCCCCGCGACACCTTGCTCGCCGCCTGCGCCCTCGGCCTCGAGTCCCTCGTCGCCACCGTGCCGCTGGAGCCGGCCGTCACCCAGGCCTCTCTCCTGCCTCGGACCGACGCTGCCGGGGTGATCATCAATCCCGAGGAACTCGGCGCGCGCGCGGTGGTGGGCCGGCGGGTGCGCTGCCCGGCCTGCCGAACGCTGGTGTTCAAGTCGTGGCCCGAAGGATGGGACGGCCACGCGGCCCGGAAGTGCCGCGGCCTCAAGGCCCGCGACGAGGCCAGCCGGAAAGCCGAGTTCAAGCGACGATACGAATACCTGTTCCGCTGACGGCTCCACAGTTCGACACTGAAACACCTCGAAGCGACCGGCCCTCACGGTCGTGACTGGGACCGGATGAGGCCCCTCAGTACCAGCGAAACATCACCATCACGACGGTCAACGTGACCATCACCGTCGTGAGCGGGAACCCGAGCCTGAGGTAATCGCCGAATCGGTATCCGCCCGGCCCGTACACCATCGTGTTGGTCTGGTAGCCGATCGGGGTCAGGAACGAGTTCGACGCCGACACCGCGATCGCGATCGCGAAGCCGCGGGGATCCACGCCGAGTTGGTGCGCGGTGGCGAACGCGATCGGGAACATCAGCGCCGCGGCCGCGTTGTTGGTGACGAGTTCGGTGAGCAGGACCGTCGCCAGGACCACTCCCAGCAGCACCGCGGCCGTCCCCCCCGATCCGAACACCGACACCACGCCATGGGCCAATCCCTCGGCCAGGCCGGATTTCTCGATCGCCGTGCCAAGCGCAAACGACGCC
>JAEUJH010000736.1 GCA_016794825.1 Gemmatimonadota bacterium | reverse complement strand
GACTGCTTGATGGCCGTGGTGAACCCGATCGGGTTTTCGGGCCGGAAGTGGACCCGGATCTGGTTGGCGATCATCCCGGTGGGGCACATTCGCGAGGCGCTCCAGGTGCCCTGGGTCTCGCCGAGATAGCCCGACAGGGTGCAGTTGGGCTGGGTGCCCTGGTCGAACTGATTCTGGGGCGTGACCGTGCCGTTCGGTCCGACGTCGGCGTAGTGGAGCTTGATCCCCTTGATCCGCTGGTTGTTGCGGCAGACCGCGATCCCGTTGACATACATGCCCGGGGTGTTGAACCCGGCCGAGCGCTCCGAGTTGCTGGTCTCGTCGCAGGAACTGGCGCCGAGATTGGCCTCGTCCTGCTGGGAGCCATCCTGGTTCAGGTGCCGCGAGTAGACCCGGAAGTAACACGGGATGTTGGCGTCCTCGGCCCAGAGGATCTTGTAGAGACCCTGGTAGTTGCCGCCGGTCCCGACCAGGCGGGAGTCGGTACCCGAACCGCCCGCGACGGTGGTTTCGGACGAGGTGCTCAGGATCAACAGGTTGAACGACGACGCGGCCGTCAGCGCGGCCACGGCCGCCAGGGCGGCAAGCGAGCGGATCGACATCGGGGTCCTCCTCGGTTCGGGGGTTGGCATCGGGCGCTTCCACCGAACGTGGCGTCGGACCGGGCTCGTCCTGGACATTGGCCCGGCCGGCCCGCGGGCCGAGTTGCCGGAACCGGGGCGGACCGATAACGTTGTCGCCGGCGCCCGATCCGGCGCCCAACTCCTCCCGGCCCACCGCCCCCGGGCCTCGGTTCCGAGGAGCAAAGGAAGGCTCCATCCTTTCCGGATCAGCGGTTCCCAACATTGTCCTTCGGGCCGGTGGCACGACACGGGGCGGGTGTCCGCCATCGGCGTACCCGAAAGGACCGATTCGATGACCACCCAACGAGAACTGAAGCAGCTGGTGCGGGAGCGGATGGCCCGGACCGGCGAGCGTTATGCGGCCGCGCGGGCCCACGTCGTGGCGCGGGCGACGGCCCCGGCGCCCAGGTACCCGGGCGTGCTGGCCGGCTACGACCGGTTCGGCGGCCTCCAGGCCAACACGGCGCCGCTCCTCAACGTGCTCCGGCACGCCGGGATCCCGGCACCCGCGGGCGCCGCGGCCTGGTCGGAGGCGATCGTCAGCGGCCTCTGCGGCGGGCCGGGATTCCTCTACGCCGTGTTCGAGTATCGGGGCTACCCGCCGATGCTGACCCTGGCGCTGCAGAGCCGGTCGATGGCGGACCAATACGTGGCCGAGGGATTGGGCCGGGTGGGCGTGGAGTGGACCACCAGCGAAACCACCAGCGCCAAGGCGGCCCGGGCCGCGCTCGACGACGCCCTCGCCACGGGCCGAGCCGCGCTCGGCGTGGTGGATCTGGGTTCGCTCCCGTACTACGGCTTGCCGAAGGAATACGTCGGCGGCGCGCCCCATCTGGTGGCGGTGGTGGGCCGGGACGACACCGGGTACTGGCTCGACGACCGGGGCGGCGCGCCGCGCCATCTCTCGTTCGACCAGCTGGCCACCGCGCGGGCCCGCTACCGGAAGAGCCGCCACCGGCTGATCACGGCGGTCGGGCCGGCGGCCGGGTTCGACTCCGCGGCCGCGTGGCGGGCCGCCGTGGCCGACACGGCGCGGTGCTATCACGAGCCCGCGGTGCCGAAGTCATTCTGGGGCAACTGCGGCTTTGCCGGCCTCCGGAAATGGCGCGACCTGCTGACCGACCGGCGCGACGCCAAGGGCTGGCCTAACGTCTTTGCCGAGGGGCCGCGGGCGTACGCGGGGTTGTACCGGACGTACGAGTGCATCGAGGCGGGGCTGGCGCCGGGGGCGGGCCGCGGGCTCTACGCCGAGTTCCTCGAGGCGGCGGCGGCGTTCCTCGGCGCCGAGGCGCTGGTCGGCGCCGCCGCCTGGTGGCGCGAGTCGGCGGGGCACTGGTCGGCCCTGGCGGCGCTGATTTCAGGCGCCGACGACGAGGCGTTGCGAGCGGGGTGCGACCTGGCGGACCGGCGGGTGGAATTGGGTGACGCGGCGGGGGCGGGGTCGGCGGAGGCGCAGGCGCTCTGGCGGGAGCGGCACGAGTGGGGTGGGCGGTGTCGGCTCGGGGCCGGAGCGGCGGCGGCGCTCTACGAGCGGATGGCCGAGCGAGTGGGGGCGATCATCGCGGCCGAGGAGGCGGCGGTGGCGGCCATGTCGGGCTGATCCGCGGGCGCGGACCGCTCTCGAGTCCCGCGAATT
>JAEUJH010000734.1 GCA_016794825.1 Gemmatimonadota bacterium | reverse complement strand
TCGAGCAGGGTCACGGCGGCGCCGAGCGGCACCCGCCGCGGCTCGCCGTTGACCCGGAGGTCCACGTCGAGCCGAGACGACGCCGGGCCGGCGGTCACCCGAGCTGGATCTCGAGCGGAAGCGACCGGAGCCGCTTCCCGGTGGCGCGGAAGATGGCGTTGGCCAGGCCCGCGGCCACCGGCGGTACCGCCGGTTCGCCAAATCCGGTCGGGTGGGTGTCGGTCTCGACGAAGTAGGTCTCCAGCACCACCGGCGCTTCGTTGATCCGGAGGAGCCGGTACCCGTCGAAGTTCCGCTGGACCACCCGGCCGCCCTCGATCGTGACCCGTTCCCGCAAGGCGGCGGACAGGCCCTGGATGACGCCACCTTCGAGCTGGGCCCGGGCGCCGTTAGGGTTGACCACCGGTCCGGCATCGGCCGCGCAGACCACCCGATGGATCCGGAGCCGATCGTTCTGGACCGAGACCTCGAACACCTCGGCCGCGTAGCCCAGGTGATCGTACCCGCAGGCGATGCCCATGGCGTGTCCGGGCGGCAGCTGCCGACCCCAGCCGGCCTTGTCGGCCGCGAGCTGGACGACCCCCTTGAGCCGTTCGTGGTTGAAGGGGAACCGCTTGGAGTCGGCCGGCTGCGCCACCGTGACTCGATCGATGAGGGCCAGCCGGAACTCCACCGGGTCCTTCCCGGCCGCGGCCGCCAGCTCGTCGATCATGCTCTCGACCGCAAAGACGCCATGGGTGGTGCTGACCGCCCGCCACCAGCCCCGCGGTACCGCCGAATCGAGGAGAGTGTACTCGCAGGACCGGTTGGGAATCCGGTACGACATGTTGCCGGACCCGTCCGCCTCGTTCGGCCCCCAGCCGTCCTTGGGCTTGGGACCGTAGGTCACGTCGATCGACGGGGTGCTGATCCGGTGGCGCCAGGCTTCGGGGAAGCCGTCGGCACCTAACGACGCGTCGATCCGGTGGAGGGCGCAGGGCCGGTAGAAGTCGTGGCCGAGGTCGTCCTCGCGGGTCCAGACCACCTTGACGGGCTGCTGGACCTTGCGGGACACCAGCGCGGCCTCGACCGAAAAGTCGGGATTGATCCGCCGACCGAAGCCGCCGCCCATCAGGGTCACGTGCACCTGGACGTTCTTGATGTCGACGCCCAGGACCTCGGCCACCGACCGGGCCGCCCAGTCGGGGAACTGGGTCGGCGACCAGACCTCCACCGACGTGCCCTTGACGCTGGCGGTGCAGTTCATCGGCTCCATGGTGGCGTGCGACAGGAAGGGCGCCTCGTAGGTGGCCGTCAGCGCCGACCCGGCCTTGGCCAGGACCGCGTCGGGGTCACCGATCTTGTTGACGGTTTCCTGGCCCGGCTGGTCCAGCGCCTTTCCCATCGTGCTCCGGTACTGCTCCGACGACTCGCCGGCGTGCGGCCCGGGATCCCACTCGACCACCAGCGCCTTCCGTCCCTGGAGCGCGGCCCAGGTGTTGTCGGCCACCACGGCCACGCCGGCGTGGACGTTGACGTCGTTGCCCACCGGCTCGATCTCGACGACCTGCTTGACGCCCGGTACCGCCAGCGCGGCGGTGGCGTCGACCCGCTTGACCCGGCCGCCGAACACGGCGGTGCGCTCGATCGACGCGTACAGCATGCCGGGCACCTTGAAGTCCATCCCGAAGGTGGCCGTGCCATGGGTGATGGCCCCGACGTCGATCCCGCCACGATCCTTACCGAGAATGGTCCAGCGGGCCTTCGGCTTGAGTTCCACCGTCTTGGGCACGGCGGCGCCGGCCGCCGCTTCGGCGAGGGCGCCGTAATGGACCTTCCGGCCGCTCCCGTCGTGATGGACGAACGAGTTCTCGGTCCGGCACTCGCTCGGGGTCACCCCCCACTCCTTGGCGGCCGTGGCGACCAGCATGGTCCGGAGCGCCGCCCCGGCCTCTCGCAGGGTCGTCCAGTTGTCGCGGACGCTGCCGCTCCCGCCGGTGCCCATGTCGCCGTACTTGGGATCGAAGGACGCCTGCTCCACCCGGACCTGGTTCCAGTCGGCATCGAGTTCCTCGGCCACCAGCATGGCCAGCGAGGTCCGGACCCCCTGCCCCATTTCGGATTTGGCGATCGTGATGGCGACGGTGTTGTCCGGATTGAGGCGGACGAAGACGAACGGGTCGATGCTCGCGGCCCCCCCGCCCTTCGGCCGGCACCCGGGGAGCGCCACCGTCAGGACCAGGCCACCGCCGACCGCGGCCGTCACGCGCAGGAAATCCCGCCGGGACACCAGGTCCCGCCGGGTCCCGACCGAGTGGTCTTTGCGGTTGATGGTCATGAGGCGCTCCCGTTCTGAATGTCCGCCGCCAGCTTGATGGCCTGCCGGATCCGAACGTACGTGCCGCAGCGGCAGAGATTGCCCGCCATGGCCGCATCGATGTCGACGTCGGTGGGCCGGGGATTCCGGGCCAGCAACGCGGCGGCACTCATCAGCTGACCGGCCTGGCAGTAGCCGCACTGGGGCACGTTGAGCTGGGTCCAGGCCTGCTGCACCGCATGGTCGGCGCCCGCGGTCGCCAGCCCCTCGATCGTGGTGATGGCCTTGCCTGCGGCCGCCGAGACCGGAAGGCTGCACGACCGGATCGGGGTCCCGTCGAGATGAACGGTGCAGGCGCCGCAGAGACCGACCCCGCAGCCGAACTTGGTGCCCGTGAGGCCAACCAGGTCGCGGATGGCCCAGAGGAGCGGCATGTCGGGCGCGGCGTCGACCTCGTGGGTGGTGCCATTGATGAGCAGTTGCATGATTGCTCCGAGGAACAGGACGGATGTCCCGAATGATATCCTCCCCGGCAAGGCGGGGCGACCGGTTTGCCGCCCCCCCGGGGAGGAATTACGCTTGTGGCGACCATGCCGCGTTCCGCCCTGCGACTCGCCCTCCCGCTCCTCCTGTCGCTCGGGTGCCGGTCGGCCGCCCCCTCGACGGAGGACGGCCGATTCCGGGCCGAGTACGGCCCGGCCGCGCCGGCGCTGGAAGGGTTCCGGACCCGCCTGGTCGAGCACCAGTTCCTCGACACCATGGCGGTCCGGCTGTCCGACTCGATCCGGATCCCCGAGGATATCACCCTCGCGATCGGCCACTGCGCGGAACCCAACGCATCGTATGAGCCGACCCGCCGCCGGGTCACGGTCTGCTACGAACTGGTGGAGAACCTGTCGGAGACCTTTGCCGACGAGCCGGGCGAGGAGTACCTGATCAGCGGCACCATCATGTTCGCGATGATGCACGAGTTGGCCCATGCGCTGATCGACGTGCTGAAGCTCCCGATCACCGGCCGGGAGGAGGACGCCGCCGACCAGCTGGCCACCGTTCTGCTCCTCCAGCAAGGAGCCGCCGGTGATTCGCTGGCCTTCGGCGCCGTCGGCTGGTTTGCCCTCCACGCCAAGACCGATCAGCTCGACAGCCTGGCCTTTGCCGACGACCACGGCTTCAACCTGCAGCGGGTCTTCAACATCATCTGCTGGGTCTATGGCCGCGACCCGGATCGCTATCCGCAGATCGTCTCGGAGGGTTGGCTGCCCGAGCCGCGGCGGACCGGCTGCCGGGACGAGTACGCCCGGCTGGCGGCATCATGGGAACGGCTGCTCCGCCCCCACGGAAGACCTCCGGCCCGGACGGCGGGGATCCCGACCATCCCGCGAATCGCGCCGGGTTCTGGCGGCACCGGCGGCACCGGCGG
>JAEUJH010000729.1 GCA_016794825.1 Gemmatimonadota bacterium | reverse complement strand
AGCCCGCGCCGCAGCGAATCGCCATCGAACACGCCGGCGGGAACCAGCACGGTGACGGGACCGGCCTGCTGGGCCTCCGCCGTACCGGCAAGGCCGGCGACGAGCGCCGCCACGGCAACCACACGCGAGCAACGTGGCATCGGATTCCTAGGGCGTGAGCGAGTCGAGTTGGCGGACCCGCGACGAGGCGCTGTCGGCGGCCTGAAGGGCCCGACCGATCCCGCCCGCGCCGGGAATGGCGGTGCGGCTCAGCGCCTCGTGCCGCTCCCGGGTAGTCATCGTGTCGGGCCGGGCCGAATCGGCCGCGACGGCCTCGGCCCGAGGCCCCCGACCGCAGGCCGAGAGCAGGACCCACGCCGAGGCGACCCAGGGCACGAGTCTCATGGCTTGGGGTCCTCGGCCACGAAGGCCAGCCGATCGCCCCGGGGCGAGAGGGCCAGCCGGCTGATGCCGCTCAGGCCCGGGAAGGTGTGGATGGCCGACCACTCGGCGCCCGCGGCGGCCTCCCGTCGATAGAGCACGTTGCCCTTGGCCGACAGCAGCGACCCGTCGGGCAGCCAGACGTAGTACTCGGCGCCGTCGAGCAGGCGGGCCACCGGCCGGGCGGCCGCCGTGACGGGATCGACCTCCATGATCCACCAGGTGTTGTCCGCCACCAGTTGGGTAATGGAGAGCGCCCGCCGACCCGGCACCTTGTGGATGGCTCGCCCCACGCCCGAGAGGAGGATCCGAGCCTGCCCCGTGGCCAGGTCGGCCACCTGCAGGGTGGCTGGCGAGCCGAGCACGAAGACGCCGACCGTGCCGGCGTCGAGCCAGGCCTGGTACCCGACCGGTTTGACCCGGTCGAGCAGTCGGCGCGGGGTGCCAGCGCCGAACGGGAACGCCCAGAGGCGCTGGGTGGAATCGACCTCGACCCGGATGACGGCAAACTCCCGCCCGCCCGGCATGGGGGTGGCGGAGTATTCGCTTTCCGGGGTCTGGGTCAGCGGGGTCGAGGCACCGGTGGCGGGATCGATCCGGAAGATGTCGGCCTGGGTGGTCCCGTTGGGCCCCCCGGGGTGGACCGCGGTGATCAGGAGCCAGCGCCCGTCGGGCGAGAAGGCCGGCTGGTTGTCGTAGCCCTGGCGGGCGGTGAGGTTCCGGGCCGGGCCGAACTGCCAGGACCCGCCGGACCGACGGACGGAGGCGACGAAGACGTCCGTCCCGGGCGGCGACTGGGCCGCGGCCGAGTCGACACCGCCGGCCGCGAGGCACAGCGCAAGGCGCCAGCGCAATCGTTGCTCACTCGTCGGAGACGGGGTAACGTTAGCGCCGTCTTCCCTCCCACCCAAGACCTCACATGGCTGAATCTCTGCGGGCATTGGCCCGGACCCGCTGGCGTGTCGCGATCGGATTCACCATCGTGATGGTGGTGGTCTACTTCGGGTTCATCCTCCTGATCGCCTTCGACAAGCAGCTCATGGCACGTCGGATCTCGGACGGCCTGAGCCTCGGGATCCTGGCCGGCGCGCTCGTCATCGTCGCGTCGTGGCTCCTGACCTGGATCTACGTCCGCTGGGCCAACCGGCGCTACGATCCGGAACTCGAACGGCTCCGCGGGGAGGCCGGCCGATGATCGCCCTCCAGGCCGCGGCGCCCGATACGGCCATTGGTCAGACCAATCCGGTCGCGATCGGCTTCTTCTTCCTCTTCATCACGATCACCCTCGGGATCACCTGGTGGGCGGCCCGGCTCACCAAGACCACGGAGCAGTTCTTTGCCGCGGGCCGGTCGATCAGCGCGGGCCAGAACGGCTGGGCCCTGGCCGGCGACTACATGAGCGCGGCGTCGTTCCTCGGCATTGCCGGTCTCGTGTCCACGACCGGGTTCGACGGCCTGATCTACTCGACCGGCTGGCTGGTCGGGTGGCCGGTGGTGCTGTTCCTGATCGCGGAGCCGCTCCGCAACCTGGGCCGGTACACCTTTGCCGACGTCGTGGCGCTCCATCGGCGGCAGAAACCGATCCGGATCGCGGGCGCCATCGGCACGCTGGCCACGGTCACGTTCTATCTGATCGCGCAGATGGTGGGGGCGGGCGGCCTGATCAAGCTCATGTTCGGACTCACCTACGAGACGGCCATCGTGCTGGTCGGCGCGGTGATGATCCTGTACGTGCTGTTCGGCGGGATGATCGCCACGACCTGGGTCCAGATCGTCAAGGCGGTCCTGCTGCTGTCGGGCGCGTTCTTGCTGGCGATGCTGGTACTGGCCCGGTTCGGGATGAGCCCCACCGCGCTCTTTGCCGCGGCGGCGGAGAAATACGGTGACGCGGTCCTGGCGCCCGGCAAGCAGGTCGCCAATCCGTGGGACGCCATTTCGCTCGGCATGGCCCTGATGTTCGGGACCGCGGGGCTGCCGCACATCCTGATGCGGTTCTTTACGGTGCCGGACGCGCAGGCGGCCCGGAAGTCGGTGTTCTACGCCACCGGCCTGATCGGCGGGTTCTACCTCCTGACCTTCATCCTCGGTTTCGGCGCCATGGTGCTGGTGGGCCCCGACGCCATCCGCGCGGTCGACAAGGGCGGCAACATGGCCGCCCCGTTGCTGGCGGAGGTGCTGGGCGGAACCCCGTTCCTCGGCTTCATCGCGGCGGTGGCGTTCGCGACCATCCTGGCGGTCGTGGCGGGCCTGACGCTCTCGGGCGCCGCCGCGCTGTCGCACGACCTCTGGGTCAACGTGTTCCGGGGCGGCCATGCCGGGGGCGAGGAGCAGCTCCGGATCGCCCGGTTCGCGACCATCCTCCTCGGCGTCGTGGCCGTGACGCTCGGGATCACGTTCAAGGGGCAGAACGTGGCGTTCATGGTGTCGCTCGCGTTCGCGATCGCGGCAAGCGGCAACTTCCCCGCCCTGGTGCTGGCCATGTTCTGGCGACGGGCCACCACGACCGGCCTCCTGGCCAGCATGATCGTCGGGACCACCACGACCCTGGTGCTGATCTACCTCTCGCCCACCATCCAGGTCGACAT
>JAEUJH010000702.1 GCA_016794825.1 Gemmatimonadota bacterium | reverse complement strand
TACGGTGGTGAACTGGGACCAGCGCGGCGTGGGCAAGAACTTCGCCGCGGCGGACACGGCCCGGCTCGGCCCCACGATGACCGACCAGCAGCACGTCCGGGACGCGGAGGCCATCGTCCGGCACGTGCTGGCCCGGCTCGGCCAGCGGAAGCTGGTCATCATGGGATACTCGTGGGGCACCGCGTTCACACCCCGCGTCGTGATGGAGCATCCCGAGCTGTTCCATGCCTGGGTCGGCGTTGGCGTGGCGTCCCGTGGCGGCGGGGGAGAGGCGGCGCTCTACGGCCGGGTCCTGGATCTGGCCCGACGATCGAACGACACCGCGGGCGTCCGCGAGCTCGAGGCGATGGCGCCGTATCCAGGGCCGGGGCCGTTCGACATTCGCCGGGCGCTGGCGGTGCGAAAGTGGGTCCGTCGTTACGATGGCGGCTGGTACGGCAAACCCGACTTCGACCTCTACTTCTCGCTCAATGAGTGGGGAGCGGCGTACTCGATGGCGGACGTGGCGGGCGCCGATGCCGGCATCGGCTGGGCGGAACGGCGGCTGACCCGGACCGGCGCGCTCGATCAGGGCTCCGGCCCGGTGCGTTTTCCCGTCCCGGTGGTGTTCCTGATGGGACGGTATGACCTTCACACCCCGTACCCGACCGCGCGGGCCTACTTCGACCGGATCGAGGCGCCCAGCAAGAAGTTCGTGACGTTCGAGCGGGCCTCCCACATGATCCCGTTCGAGGAACCCGGCCGATTCCTCCTGACCTTGGTCAACGACGTGCTGCCGCTCGCGGGCGGGGCCAAGGACTTCGAGCCGCAGCCGGATCCGATCCGTCGGGTGCGTCCCTAGGTCGGCCGCTGGTTGCGGCGTCGCGTTCGAGGCTGGTCAAGCCGGCGAGAGCTGAAGCGTGACCGAATCACCGTCCCGAAGACCGTAGGCATCGCGGAGCCCCACCGAGGCGACGATCTCGACGATCCACGGGTCCTCCCGGTCGCTGGCTGCCGTGGTCGTGGTCCAGAGGAACGCCGCCTCGTCGCCGAGGCTCCGCAGCCGGCAGGGAAGGAGGAGAATGTCGCGCTCACCGCCGTACTCGGCCCGGTCGAGTCGAATCAATCCCGACTGAAGCGTCGGATCCGCCCAATCGAAGGGCTGGTCGAGCGCCAGGTTCAGCGACCCCGGGAAGACCGGCATCCCGAGCTTCCTGCTGTACGCGGAGTTGAACGTCCGGAGCCAGCGCGAGGCATCCCCGTGGCCGGACTGCACTCGACCCGTCAACAGGCGGGGTACATCGTGAGGATTGGCTGAAGGATCCCCGGAATCAGGCGTCATCTTCGCCGGCTTTTCGTCGAACGTACCGGCCGGCGGCCCACCCGATCGCCGCGCCGATCAGGGTCACGCCGATCACGGTGACGGCCTTGGTGACCGCGGTCGAATCCGGTGGAACTGGCTGGGGACCGACCCCACCGAATGCCCAGGCCACCCCGTCGAGCAGGGTCACCATCCCGGCCGCCAACGGGCCCGACGCTCCCTTCCGCGCGGCGGCGATCCCGCACGCCCAGTAGATCCAGGCCGAGACGGGGGTGAACCAGGTGTAGGAGAACCCGAACCACTCGGCGGCCCAGGCCCCGATGCCGCCGACGCCGACGACCGCAAGGAGTGCGTATGGAAGTACGGTCCTGATCAGCAAGGCCATGTGGATCGTCCGGTGGAGGCTCATCGTAAGGTACCCCTTGGCGCAATGGTTTGCCGCCGATCGGGACAACCTTGAGAGCTGGTGGCGGGGATCGCTAGATCGTGGGCCGCATCACCGGCCCGCTCCTCCTCTCGGAGTCGCCGTGACACCGCTGCTGGTCATCATCATCCTCGTGGTCGGTGGCTGGGCCGGGCCCGCCGACGCTCAGAGCTTCTGAACCCGGAAGTTGAGGGTGCCGCTGTACCTCGTCATCCGCAACTGCAGCGTCCAGGTCCCCGCCGTACCGGAAGCCGTCGCTTCGTTGAGACTCGGCACCAGATCCTTGTCGTAGACGATGGTGCCGGCCGCGTCGCGAATGACCAGCTCGGCCGTGCCGGCCGTGGTGGTGGTCGAGTGATTGACGGTGGCCCGGGTGCCAGTATTGGCCCAGGAGTACGTCAGCGTCGACGACAGCCCGACGACCCCCGTGGCCTGGAGCTGGAAGTTGTCCGTCGCGTTGGTGATCTCGGGCTCGAACGGTCCGAGCGGGTCACTGCACCCGCCAACGAGGAGCGACCCAAGGAGCAGGATCGCGGCGGGAACTCCGTAACGAGGTGCGCGCATCTGACCGTCCGTCCGGCAAGAGGAGGTGGATCGGGACCAAGTGGTGGACGCCCGCCGGGCGCCGCCCTTGCACGGATCGTCACGAACCGGCAAAGTAGCGCCGCTTGATATCGTACTCCGACCCGGCCGCGAAGTGCCTCGGCACCCACTTCCGCCAGTCCTCGAAGAGGTCCTGCGGCTTCCAGGTGTCGAACGCGGCCGTTCCGAACCGCTCGATGTGCCGCTTGACCGACTCTCGAAACCGGTGGTGCGCAAAGATCCGCATGAACTCGCCGAAGTAGATGTCGGCCACCCGCCGG
>JAEUJH010000701.1 GCA_016794825.1 Gemmatimonadota bacterium | reverse complement strand
TACGGTGGTGAACTGGGACCAGCGCGGCGTGGGCAAGAACTTCGCCGCGGCGGACACGGCCCGGCTCGGCCCCACGATGACCGACCAGCAGCACGTCCGGGACGCGGAGGCCATCGTCCGGCACGTGCTGGCCCGGCTCGGTCAGCGCAAGCTGGTCATCATGGGATACTCGTGGGGCACCGCGTTCACGCCCCGCGTCGTGACGGAGCATCCCGAGCTGTTCCACGCCTGGGTCGGCGTGGGGGTGGCGTCCCGTGGAGGTGGGGGAGAGGCGGCGCTTTACGGCCGGGTTCTGGATCTGGCCCGACGATCGAACGACACCGCGGGCGTCCGGGAACTCGAGGCGATGGCGCCGTATCCGGGGCCGGGGCCGTTCGACGTTCGCCGGGCGCTGGCGGTGCGAAAGTGGGTCCGTCGGTACGATGGCGGCTGGTACGGCAAACCCGACTTCGACCTCTACTTCTCGCTCAATGAATGGGGAGCGGCGTACTCGGTGGCGGACGTGGCGGGCGCCGATGCCGGCATCGGCTGGGCGGAACGGCGGCTGACCCGGACCGGCGCGCTCGACCAGGGCTCGGGCCCGGTGCGTTTTCCCGTCCCGGTGGTGTTCCTGATGGGACGGTATGACCTCCACACCCCGTACCCGACCGCGCGGGCCTACTTCGATCGGATCGAGGCGCCCAGCAAGAAGTTCGTGACGTTCGAGCGGGCCTCTCACATGATCCCGTTCGAGGAACCCGGCCGATTTCTTCTGACCCTGATCAACGACGTGCTGCCGCTCGCGGGCGGGGCCAAGGACTTCGAACCGCAGCCGGATCCGATCCGTCGGGTGCGCCCCTAGGTCGGCCTCCGGTTCCTACGGGGCGATCATCTGACGGAGGATGAGTTTCCAGGTCTCCAGTTCCGAGAACGGCGTCCGTCCGGCGTTTCGAGACACCTCGTGCTGACAGAAGCGCCACAGCATGTCGAGAAACTTGCCCTCGCTCTTGAACGTGGTCGTGTCGGGGTCGTCGCCGTAGTCTTCCCGCAGGAACCGATCGCCGCGCCAGGTGATGGTCGAGCCGCCCTCCTTGTGTGACGTCGCGAACCTCCCACCGCCCTTGACCCCCGCCACGATGGCGGCCTGAACCGCCGCGACGCTGTCCAGATGCGCCTCGGCGCCCAGCGCGGCCTCCGCGAGGAGCCGGTACCGCTCCGGCGCTCCCTGGTCCGACCGAGGGGGCGACGCTGGCGTGAACTCGCGAGTCCACATCCGCAGCCAGCTCGCCGACGTCCCCCGGAAATAGTCGTGGTTGGTGGGCGACTGGTCGGCCCAGGACACGTCGGCGGTCAGCCGGTAGCAGTTCTCGTTCGGGAGCGCGGCCACGAACCGCAACTCGAACCGGTATGGCGCGCCGATGACCGTGGCGCGGCCGCTGAACCGGAGTTCGCCGTCGATCAGCTGGCCGGGAAACGGCACGGCCACTTCCCGTTCGAGCGCCGCCTGGATCAGGTGAGGAGGCCGCGGGTCGCGGAAGTGCAGTTCGAAATGCCGGCTCGTGGCTGTTTCGACGTTGGTCGTCGCGTCGGCGGGGACTGGAACCTCGTCCTTGCTCGTGCCGGCCACTCGCTCGGCCAACCGGACCAGCGGGTCGGGTTTGGGCTCGAGCGCCTTCCGGATCGCGTCCATGTCGGGTTCCGGCGGCGGCGGATTCGGCGGCTCGATGACGAAGTAGAACCGCCGGGCATCGGTGAACTCGCCGGAGTAGATCGAGCTGTTCCGCTCGTAGAAATCGAGACCTTCGCCAGAGGCGCGGACGCGGGTGGTGACCTTCCGGGCCAGCTTGACGTACGCCCCGGCCGGAGGCGCGGGGTGACTGTGACCGATCTCGTCGATGCTGTTGCCCGCCGCCAGCTCCGCCTCGATCAACGCCCGCAAGACGGCGGGAAACTCGGACACTTCCCGAGCGAACTGCGTCGGGATCCTCTCGTCGCCCATGGTACCGTCCCCCGCTGAGCCGGACATGGTCGCCGGCTACCGGGACACGGCCGCCATGAAGGCCTGGAACGCCGGGTCAGCGCGTTCCTGGTCGGTGGTGCGCGACTCGCTGTTGCGGAGCACCCGAGCCAGTACCGAACCAGCGGGCGTTCCGTGGTCCACCGGAACCCCGCCCTCCAACAGCGCCAACGCGGTGGCCCAGCGCCGAAGGTCGGCCTGGTAGGTCACCGGCGACCAGTCGAGCCGGCCGCCGTTGGTGGTACGGGCCATCCGGTTGGCGCCACGGGCCAGCAGCAGACGCGCCGCGGCCGGGGCCAGGTCCGGTTGGAACAGCACCGGCTGCCCGTCGAGCGTCGGCGTGTCCGGGCCGAGGCCCGCGTCGAGGAGCCATTCGAGCGCAACGGTCTGGCGCTCCGTGCGGTCGCCGGCGACCTGTTCGATCAGCGACCTGTCCGGCCCGAGGTCGTCGGGACGAGGCTTGGCCCCCGCGGCCAGGAGCAGCTTCAGGGCGTCGAGGTCGCGCATCGTGCCGCCGTCCATGATGGCGGCGTTGGTCGCGAGGCCGAGGAGGGAGACGCCGCGCTCGTCCCGGGCCGTCAGGTCGGGCCCGGGTGTGGCCCGGAGGATCGAGTCCAGCTTGGCGTAGTCGTTCATCACGATTGCCAACGCCGCCTCGCGTCCGGCCGCGTCGGGATAGGCGTATTGCGGGCTCGGTTCCATGGGTCGCTTCCGCTCGCGGAGCGACGGATAGATCAGGCCGAGGCCTTGCCGGGAAATCGTCATGGCCGCGCCAAAGGCAAACGGCGCCGCGGCGAGAATGGCACCGAGTACCACGAGCCCGCCGCGCTCCGGGCCCCGTCCGAGCCACAGCAGCACCCCGGCGACGGCCGCGAGCGTCGCCAGCGCCATGCCGAGTCCGGGTCCGAGGCCGCGAGTCGCGGCGTCGCCGCCGCGGCTGGTGGCAAGCAGCGCGGCGCCGATCAGGTCGACCACGACGAAGAGCCAACCAATCAGCGCAAGGGGGCGGGTCACGAATGGGCAGTGGTTGAGGGGATCAGGGGTTGCGGTCCAGGCACGCGGGCCCGAGCGCGGCGCGAAACTTCAGTCCAGGCTCGAGACCGGTCAAGCCGGCGGGAGCTGAAGCGTGACCGAGTCGCCGTCTCGAAGACCGTGGGCATCCCGGAGTCCCACCGCGGCCACGATCTCGACGATCCGCGGATCCTCCCGATCGCTGGCTGCCGTGGTCGTGGTCCAGAGGAAGGCCGTCTCGTCGCCGAGGCTCCGCAGCCGGCAGGGAAGGAGGAGAATGTCGCGCTCACCGCCGTACTCGGCCCGGTCGAATCGAATCAATGCCGACTGAAGCGTCGGGTCCGCCCAATCGAAGGGCTGGTCCAGGGCGAGGTTCAATGACCCCGGGAAGACCGGCATCCCGAGCTTTCTACTGTACTCGGCGTTGAACATTCGGAGCCAGCGCGAGGCGTCCCCGTGGCCGGATTGCACTCGACCCGTCAACAGGCGGGGCGCATCGTGCGGCTTGGCTGAACGACCCCCGGAATCAGGCGCCATGTTTGCCGGCGGTTCGTCGAACGTACCGCCCGGCGGCCCACCCGATCGCCGCGCCGATCAGGGTCACCCCGATCACGGTGACTGCCTTGGTGACCGCGGTCGAATCAGGTGGAACCGGCTGGGGACCGACCCCACCGAATGCCCAGGCCACACCGTCGAACAGGGTCACCATTCCTGCCGCCAACGGGCCCGACGCTCCCTTCCGCGCGGCGGCGATCCCGCCCGCCCAGTAGATCCAGGCCGAGATTGGGGTGAACCAAGTGTAGGAGAACCCGAACCACTCAGCGGCCCAGGCCCCGATGCCTCCAACGCCAACGACGGCAAGGAGTGCGTACGGAAGTACGGTCCTGACCAGCAACGCCATGTGGACGCCCAGTGGAGGTTCATCGTAAGGTACCTCTTGGCGCAATGATCTGCCGCCGATTGGGACGTCCGTCAGAGCAGGTGGCGGGGATCGCTAGGTCGTGGGCCGCATCGTGCTCTTCCTCTCGGAGTCGCCGTGACACCGCTGCTGTCGTGGTCGCTGGCTTGGTCGGGCTCGCCGCGCAGACCGCCTCGAGGCAACCGGAGCGCCCCGCGAGGTGATCGACGCCGCCCGGGCCCGGGCCGCCGCGCTCGATGGCGGCGGCCCGCCGACGCTCAGAGCTTCTGAACTCGGAAGTTGAGGGTGCCGCTGTACGTCGTCATCCGAAGCTGCAGCGTCCAGGTCCCCGCTGTTCCGGAAGCCGTCGCCTCGTTGAGACTCGGCACAAGATCCTTGTCATAGACTATGGTGCCGGCCGCGTCGCGAATGACCAGTTCGGCCGTGCCGGCCGTGGTCGTGGTCGAGTGGTTGACGGTAGCCCGGGTCCCGGTATTGGCCCAGGAGTACGTCAGCGTCGACGACAGCCCGACGACCCCATTGGCCTGAAGCTGGAAGTTGTCGGTGGCGTTGGTGATCTCGGGCTCGAACGGTCCGAGCGGGTCGCTGCACCCGCCAACGAGGAGCGACGCGACGAGCAGGATCGCGGCGGGAAATCCATAACGGGGAGCGCGCATCTGACCGTCCGTCCGGCAAGAGGATGTGGATCGGGACCAAGTGGTGGACGCCCGCCGGGCACCGCCCCTGCACGGATGGGCCGTACGACCGACTCTCGAACCAAGGACCGGATGCCCCGCCAAATGGTGGTCTTGGCCTGGATCATTTGAGGTGGCTTCGAACCTGCCCGACGTACCGGCCACTCACCGGGACTCGATCGCCGTCCGCCAGTCGGGCCTCGTAGGTGCCATCGCCGACGATCACCAACTCCCGCAGCAATGCCTTCCGAACGATTGCCCCGCGGTGGGTGCGGATGAAGGTCTCGGGATCGAGACGGCGCTCCAGATGTTGCATCGAGGCTCGGTGCAGAACGACCCGGCCGGCCAGGTGCAGCTTGACGTAGTTCCCCGCACCCGCGATCCACCTCACGTCGGCCACGGCCACCGTCTCGAGGCGACCGACCGATCGAATCGAGAAGCGAGTGAGGGGACCGCCCCGTGCGCGGTCGTCGAGGTACCCGCGGAGCGCGTCGCCAAAGCTGCTCCGCTGCCGGAGGTGGATCAACTCCTCCGCCCGCGCGATGCTCCTGCCGAAACGCTCGTCGTCGAACGGCTTGAGAAGGTAGTCGAGCGCGTGGAGTTCGAACGCCTCGACCGCGAACCGATGATACGCGGTGACGAAGATGATCACCGGCGGCGCCTCCATGATCCCGAGGCTCCGCGCCACGTCGAGACCCGACTCGCCCGGCATCTCGATGTCGAGGAACACCGCGTCGACGTTGCCCGATTCAAGCAGCGCGCGCGCCTCGCGGCCCGACCGGGCGGTGCCGTGGAGCGTCCATCCCGGATGGGCCTGGAGCGCCGCCGCGACGTTGGCGACACCCATCGGCTCATCATCGACGGCAATGGCGACGATCGGCATCCTACTCGCTCCGCTCCATCGGCTGCCGAACGGTGGCGATGAACTCGCCGGCTCCGTTCTCGACCTCGAGGACGGCCCGTTCCCCATAGGCCTGCGCCAGTCGAGCCCGGGTCGTCGCGAGCCCGAGACCGAGGCCAGGGGTGGGAGTCGTCCCCGGCCGAATCGAGTTTCGCACCGTGATGACCACGTCGCTGCCCTCCCGACGGAGCGCGATCCGGATCCAGGTGGCCTCCTCGTGATGGCTCAGGTCGTGCCGGATGGCGTTCTCGACCAACGGCTGAAGGAGCAAAGGAAGACAGTCGACCGAGTGGAGCGACGAATCGACGTCGTCAATGGTCGCCTCGAGACGGGATCCGAACCGGAGCGACTGGAGCGCCAGGTAGCTCCGAAGAAACACCAGCTCATCCTCGATGGTCACCCACTCCCGTTCCGTCGCGGCGAGGGCATACCGGAGCAGCTCGCTCAGGCGATTGACCCCGGCCACCGCGACGCGCTGGTCGCCGGACCGCACCAGGCCCGCGATGGCGTTGAGCGCGTTGAACAGGAAATGGGGCTCGAGTTGGCCGCGAAGCGCCGCCAGACGGTGGCGTTCCAGGTCCAACCGCAGGGTCAGATTCTCCCGCTCGGCCGCCTCCCGCTGTCGCTCGGTCGCGAGATGCGACTGAACCGCCACCACCGCGTAGACGCCCGCAAAGACCGCCGTGAGCTGAATGACGTCGAAGAACCAGTAGAGCGCCGTCCAGCCGGCCAGAATGCCGGGCACCGCTGTCAGCGACGCGCCGGAGCGGATGGCCTCGATGGTGGCAAGGTAGACGAAATAGGGAAGAAGGAAGCCGAGTACCGTGGCCGCGAAGATCGCGGCCACGGTCGGCGGATGGAGGAGTCGATGGCGACGGCGGTGAAACGCGAGGTAGAGCGCCGGCATCAGCCCGACCCATGGCAGCATCGCGAGACCGTTGTCGAGGAGCGACTCGCCGAGGGCGGCCGGTTGACCCTGGCGAACCCGATCGCTCACCCGAGCCAGGGTCAGGCCGAGCCAGGAGACGGTCCAGAAGCCGACGCTCAACGCCCCGATCCTGGCCAGCGAGAGCCCTCCCATGGCGGCGCGGATCGGCGCCCTCTTCGCCGGGTTGCTCGGGCTCACGTCACGGGGCCCGGAGAGCCCGGACCGGATCGAGCCGAGCGGCCCGCCGCGAGGGGACCCAGATGGCAACGGCCGCGACGCCGACGAGCAGAGCGGTGGCGGCTCCGAACACGAGCGCCTCCCCGCCGCCGCCGAGGAGGACGCTTCGAAGCAACCGCGCGGCCAGGACGGCGCCTGCCAACCCGAGCACGGCGCCGCCGGCGATCAGCCGGAGCCCATCGGCCATGCCCAACCGAACCACCGCGGCGGCGTCGGCGCCGATGGCCATCCGGACCCCGATCTCTCGGGTCCGCTGCGCGATCGTGTGCGCCGTCACCCCGTAGGTGCCGATGGTAGCCAGGATCAGACCAAGGAGGCCGAACCCGGCCAGAGCCCAGCCGGTCAGTCGGGCAGGAAGCAGGGCTACACCCAGGTGCCGATCGAGGGTTCGCGGATCAGCCAACGGGAGATCGGGGTCGAGCTCCCGGACCGCGGCGCGGATTGACGGCAGCGCGGCGGCCGGATCGCCGGCGGTGGCCACGACGACGGTCATCGCCGAACGCCACGCCTGCGACTGGGGAAAATACATGAAGGCCCGCGGTGCCTCGCCGAGGCTCTGATACTTACCGGTGGGCACGACGCCGATGACGGTATGGTCGCCTCTCCCCTGGGCGGTGGGAATCTGGATGATCCTGCCGACCGGATCCATACCGGGCCAGAACCGAGCGGCAAACCGCTCGTTGACGACGACAGCCGGAGCCGCCGCGCTGTCGTCGCCGGCGGTGAACCCTCGACCGCGGAGGATCCGAATGCCCATCGTCTCGAAGTACGCCGGCGACACCACGGCAAAGTGGACCGACATGTTCTCGGCCGGTGCCGGAACATAGCCGGGCACGACGACGTCCCGATCGGCCGACCCGATTCCCAGCGGAAACTGATTGATGAAGCCGACCCCTTTGACGGCCGGGTTCGCTCCGAGTCGCTCGACCAGACGGCGCTGGAACTCCTCGGATCGAGCCCTCGAGTAGCCCTGGAGGGCCGGATCCACGCCGGCCAACGCCAGCCGGTCGGCGGTGAATCCCTTGTCGATTCGAGTGGCCTTCCGCAGGTTGACCACGAAGATCCCGGAACTGGCCAGGAGCACGAGCGAGAGGGCCACCTGCGCGACCACCAGCGCTCGGCTTGCCCGCGAGCGGATTCCCCCCATCGCCTCGCCGCGGAGCGTGGCCACCGCCGAGGGGCGGGTCGCGCGAAGGGCCGGCAGGAGTCCAACCAGGATGGCCGTGAGGAACGACACGATCAGGCAGAAACCGATCACCGAGGGGCTGAGCCGGAGGTCGGGCCGGACCGTCGCCGCGAACGGATAGTCGATTCGCTGGAGAAGCGTGAGCGCCAGGCTGGCCACCGCGAGGCCGGCGGCCCCGCCCAGACCGGCGTGAAGGAGACTGTCGGTGAGGAACAGGCGGACCAGCGAGCCGCGGGAGGCGCCGATCGACTGCCGGATCGCCATCTCGCGGGCCCGATCGCGGGCCCGAGCCAGGAACAGGTTGGTCACGTTGACAGTGGCGAGCAGGAGCAGCATCGCGACCACGCCCATGACGGCCGCCGAGAACCCGACCTGAGCGCTCCGAAGCGTCGGGTGAATCCCGGCGTCGACCTGTCGCACCAGGTTGATGCTGACCCGCTCATAGACGTCCGGGTATTCCCGCCGAAGGTCGCCCATGGCCGTCTCGAGGCGGGCGGCCAGCTCGGTCACCCCAACCCCTGGCGCCAGGCGCCCGAACCCGTTGACGAAACGGCTGGTCCGGCGCTCGAGGCCGCCGGTCGATCCGGGACGGATCTGATCGAGCTGCATCAGGGGTACCCAGAACGCCGGCTCGAGAATCGGCATCGTGCCCGCAAAGCCCGGCGGCGTGACGCCCACCACCTCCATCGGTGCGCCGTTCATCACGACCGTCCGCCCCACGACGCCAGGGTCACCACCAAAGAGGCGTTGCCAGCCACCGTGACTCAGCACCACCACCGGGTGCGCCCCGGGCCGAGTATCCTCCCCGGCCCCGAAGGTCCGGCCCAGCCGGGCGTCGACGCCGAGAGCTCGGAAGTAGTTTGCCGAGGCGAGCTGGCCATAGGCGTAGCGGGGAACTCCGTCGATCGTGAGGGTGACGGTCGCGAACGTCCAGGCCGCCAAATCGGTGAGCGCGCCCTTCGTCGGCTCACGGAGGTCGAACACGTCGGGGACCGCCAGGGAGCCGTACCGCTCCCCGGGGTAGGCCCGATAGAGCTGCACCAGGTCGCCGGCCGCCCGGACCCCGGGCAAGGGTCTGAGGAGCAGCGCGTCGACCACCGCGAACACCGCCGTGTTGAGCCCGATGCCGAGCGCCAGCGTCAGGACCACGAGCCCACCAAACCCCGGGCTGGCGCGGAGTCTGCGGAAGGCGAGACGGAGATCGCGAACGAACGTGGCCATTGACCCTGCCCGGTGGGTTAGGCCCGCCCTTACGGTCATGAGCGGATTCGGTTTCCGGCGCTCGTCCCGCCGATCCGTGGTTTCGTCCCTCCGATGAATCCGACCCGCGGCCGGGCGCGTCACGGAACGCATCCCCGTTCCGGACGGAGCCCCGATGCTGTTTCTGCTCGCCTCGCTTGCCGGCGCCGCGCCGGTTGCCGACACCACGATCCGCGTTCATCGATTCGTCAGCTCCGAACGGGCCTACGAAGCCAATGCCTTCTGGATCGAGTCGCCGACCGGCCTGGTGCTGATCGACGCGCCCCTTACCCGGTCGGACACGCATCGACTGATCGCGGTCATGCGGACCTCCGGCAAGCCGCTGGCTGGAATCCTGCTGACCCACCCTCACGCGGATCACTTCGGCGGGATCCGAACGGTCAAGGCCGCGTATCCTGGCGCTCGCTACTTCGCGACCCAGGCCACGGCCGCCGGCGCCGTTCGCACCCACCAGGTCGGGCTTGCCGAGGGCGGCTGGCTTCTCGGCTACGGAGAGGACTACGACCGCGAACTGGCCGTACCCGACAGCGTCCTCCCTCCGGAAGCCACTCTAACGCTGGCGGGGATGGAGTTTCTGGTTCGAGATTATGGCCCGATCGAATCGGAGAACAACACCGTCATCCTCCACCGTGGCCTTGGCGCCCTGTTCTCCGGCGATGCGACCGTGGCCGGCGGCGCCTTCTACGTGGGCGAAGGGTACTCCGGCCCCGCGCTCGCGGCCCTGCCGCGGATTTTGGCGGACTTCGCGACCGCGAGGACAGTGTACTCCGGTCACTACGGCCCCCAGGCCATCGCGCCGCTCATCGAGGAGAATCTGGCGCAGATCCGGTTCTTCCGGGCCCTGGTGGCGGCCGAGCTGGCCGATGAGACCGTGCTGACGCCGAATCGGACGGTGAGCCTCGACGCACGGCGTCGCCTGCTCCGGACCATGGCCGGCTATCTCCGCGGGCGGCAGCACTACGGCGTCGGCCCGATCGCCATCGCCAATCTCAACCTTGGCGGCCTTCTCCCCGAACTGCTTGCCACGCCGTCGGGCCAGGCGGCCTCCCCGCTCACGAGGTCGGCATGGGCCGCTCTCCGCCCGCTCGGGTACCTGGTCGGCCGCTGGGCGGGTACGCAACGCTTGCCCGATTCGGTCGGGGCGCTCGCGGTCGAACGGCCGAACACGGTGGCGTTCGAACCTGGACCGAACGCTCTGACGCTCGAGGGAACCGTGGAGTCGGGCGGGTTACGCTATCGGCTCACGCTCGGGTTCGATGTGGCGCAGCGTCGGTACCGGCTCGTGAGCGTGGACGACGGTAGCGGGCTTTTGGACGTGTATCAGGGGGTCGTCGACAGCACCGGGGCTCTGGTCGTGAGCAACCTGGAGTCGGGGACGCACTACCGCGACGGGAAAGGGCGGAAGATCTTCAATCGTCTGACCTTCCGACCCCTCGGCGCGGCCGGGTGGATCTGGGAAGTCTCGGCGAGCGCCGACGGCGGTGTTTCCTGGAATCCGGTGACGACGTTCGCGGCGGAGCGCCGGCTCAGCGAACTGACGCTGACTCGACGCGGGTCGAACTCGGGCATTCGTCGAAATCTGCAACCTGCTTGACCGAGCCAATCCCCGTGGCATCGTTCGGGAGCCACTGTTCCGCCCGGACGGCAGGCTCGCGGGTATCCGGGTCGAGGACGAGAACCTCTATTCGCGGCTCGTGAGCCTTGGGGCCTACTGGCCCTTCTGATCGGATCGGAACCCTAGCCCGCGAAGTAGCGTCGCTTGATGTCGTACTCCGACCCGGCCGCGAAGTGTCTCGGCACCCACTTCCGCCAATCCTCGAAGAGGTCCTGCGGCTTCCAGGTGTCGAACGCGGCCGTTCCGAACCGCTCGATGTGCCGCTTGACCGACTCTCGAAACCGGTGGTGCGCAAAGATCCGCATGAACTCGCCGAAGTAGATGTCGGCCACCCGCCGG